>JAPOWL010000239.1 GCA_026707615.1 Acidobacteriota bacterium
CGACGGGCGGGCGTCGAGGCCGAGCTGCAGGGGGCTGTCGCTCCGCAGCGCCCCGAACAGGAACCCCTCCTCGCCCCTCGGGTCCGGGGCGGCCGCCGCGGCCGCTCCCCGCCGGCCGAAGGTCGAGATCTCCTCGCGCGACAGCGAGCGGCCGTAGGGGGTGAGCAGGCCGCCGCCCGACGGCGAGTAGTGGCACGCGGTGCAGCGCGGGTACTGCTTCGAGAGGAACGTCGGCTCCGCGGATGCGCGATCAACGGTCGGGCCACCCGTGCAGGCAGCGGCCGCGAGGGCGAGGCCGGCGGCCCGGCGGAGGGTCCGCGTCGTGCGCCTCATGGGCCGTTCGCGCCCGTCGCGCCCGACGGCGCGGCCTCGAACGTGACGGTGAGGCGAACCTCGTCGCGCACGCCGACGCCCAGGTAGCGCGGCGGGGGGATGTCGAACGCCTCGAGGCTCAGCGACAGCGTCGCTTCCACGCGCATCCGACCGTCGCGCCGGTCCATCGTCGCCTCGCCCTCGACTCGCCGTTCGACGCCGTGTAGCGTCAGCTGCCCCGCGAACGCCGTCTCGTGGCGGCCGCGACCATCGGGCAGCGGTTCACGGAGCGTGATGCCGGCGAGCACCGCATGTCGGAACGCAGGCCCGCGTTCGACCTCCAGGTAGCTCCCGCGCAGGTGTCCGTCGCGCAGCCCGATGCCGGTCTCGAGGCTGGCCAGATCGACGCGGAGCGCGCCCTCGAACGCGCCCGTGCGGTGAGGGCTGTCGCGAAGCGTGCCCGAGAGCGCGGAGGTTACCGCGTCGAAGCTGCCGCCGACCGTCATCCGGCAGCGGACGCGCACGTCGCCGGATGAGACCGTCCAGCCGGCGGGCGCGGACTGCGCGGTCACGGAGCCGCCCGCCGCGACGACGAACGCAGCGACCGCCGCGGCCGTCACGGTCCGCGCCCCAGCCCTCGCGACGCTCAGCCCCCTTCCAGCGTTCGGCACCTGATGGCAGTGTGACCACGCGCATGCGGCCTGTCAACGAGCCCGCCGCCGCCCGCGTCCCGCCTCGGCCGCCGGCGGCGCGGAGCGGACCGACGCTCGGGATGGTCGGCGAGTCTGCCGCGGCCCGCGTCCCCGCTGCGCCCGCCCTGGGCATCGTGGGCACGAGGCGCTCCTGGCGGATCCGCTGCGGGGTCGCATCGCCGACGCCCGGGAGAACCGTTTGATCCGCCGGCCCCTTTCTCGGACACTCAGGCCAGCGCCAGAGCACCCTGAGGGCGCGTTGGAAGTCTGCGCGCGCCGGGGGCCCGCGAGCTCGTCGGTCCGCCGCGCCCGTGACGTCCACGGGGTGACGGCTCCCGGATGCCGGAGAAGCGCCGGCCCGCGCTGGCTGCGTCGCCGCCCGTCGACCGGAAGGAGATCGCCGATGTCGGACCCCGCGCTGACCGTCCGGTCGTTGACGGCGCGCGCCGTGGCCGCGCCGCTGGCCCGGCCGCTTCGCACCGCGTCCGGTGACATCCCGGTGTCGCCGCTGCTGCTGATCGACGTCGCGTCGGAACAGGGGCCGGCCGGCCGGGCGTACATCTTCGGCTACACCACCCTGACCCTCCGCGCCCTCAAGGCGTTCGTCGACGATCTCGACGAAGTGGTGCGCGGTCGCCCGGCCGCGCCGGCCGTGCTGGCCGAGGAGCTGGCCGCCGAGTTCCGGCTGCTCGGCCGGCAGGGCCTGGTGGGCATGGCGCTCTCCGGTCTCGACATGGCGCTCTGGGACCTCCGGGGCCGGGCGCTCGACCGGCCGGTCGTGGAGCTCCTGGGCGGGCAGGCCGCCCCCGTTCCGGCGTACGACAGCTACGGCGTGGTGGACCCCGTGGCCGACGCCGCGTCGCTGGAAGGGAGCGTGGAGCAGGGGTTCCGCGCCATCAAGGTCAAGATCGGGGTGGGCGACCTCGCCTGGGACGTGAAGAACCTCACCGGCGTGCGGCGGGTCATCGGCACGGACGTGAAGCTCATGGTCGACTTCAACCAGTCGCTGACCGCGCCCGAGGCCCTGCGGCGCATCCACGCCCTGACCGACTTCGACCTGGCCTGGGTGGAGGAGCCGGTCCCGGCCGAGGACCTGGCCGGCCACGCCCGCGTCCGCGAGAAATCTCCCGTCCCGATCCAGACGGGCGAGAACTGGTGGTTCGGCCACGACATGGCTCGGGCCCTCGCCGCGGGGGCGTGCGACCTCTGCATGCCCGACGTCATGAAGATGGGCGGGGTCACCGGATGGCTGCGCGCGATGGGACAGGCCGAGGCGGCCGCGGTGCCGGTCTCGAGCCACCTCTTCATCGAGGCGAGCGCGCACCTCCTGCCGGTCACCCCGCTGGCGCACTACCTGGAGTTCCTCGATCTCGCCGGCGCCGTGCTGACCGAGCCGCCGCGGCCCGCCGACGGGCGTGTGTCGGCCCGCGGGCCCGGCCTCGGGATGGAGTGGGACGAGGCAGCGGTGACGCGCTACCTGCTGTAGTGGCCGGTACGCAGCCCCGGCGGCGAGGAGTGCGGGGATGCAGGTGTCACCCGGCGGCCCGGCGCTACCGGTCCTACGGCGTCGAGCCCAGGGGGCCTCGCAACGATGGAGGGAGTTCCCCCGCGCGGCGAAGCGCTCGTCCCGTTCAGGCGCCGATGGGGTTGGCAATCACCTGCTCGGCCGTGATCTCCAGCGAGCGGAGCCGCGCCGCGTGGTCGAAGACGTGGGTGACGATCATCACCTCGTCGGCGCCGGTCCGCTCGACGAACTCCGCCACCCCGGCCCGGGCCATCTCCGGCGAGCCGACCACCGAGCATGCCTGCATCTGCTCCAGCATCTGCCGGTCGACCGGCGTCAGGCGTTCCTCGAGGTCCGCGGCCGGGGGCGGCAGCTTGCCCGGCGCGCCGCTGCGCAGCCGGAGGATGGACTGCTGGATCGACGTGTAGAGCAGTCGCGCCTCCCGTTCCGTGTCGGCGGCGACGACGTTGAAGCCGACCATGACGTACGGCTTCGCGCACTGCGCGGACGGCTCGAACCGGGCGCGGTAGATCGACAGGGCGTCCATCAGGGCGGCCGGCGCGAAGTGCGAGGCGAAGGCGTAGGGAAGCCCGAGCATGGCGGCGAGCTGCGCGCCGAAGAGGCTGGATCCCAGGATCCAGATGGGGACGTCGATCCCGGCCCCCGGCACCGCGCGCACGCGCTGCCCCGGCTCGGGCGGCTGGAAGTAGTGCTGCAGCTCCACCACGTCGCGCGGGAACGCGTTGACGTCGCCGTCGAGGTTGCGGCGCAGGGCGCGGCTCGTCGTCTGGTCGGTTCCCGGGGCGCGGCCGAGCCCGAGGTCGATGCGGCCGGGGAAGAGCGTGGCCAGGGTGCCGAACTGCTCCGCAATGACGAGCGGCGCGTGGTTCGGCAGCATGATGCCGCCGGCCCCGACCCGGATGGTCGACGTCGCGGCCGCCACGTGGCCGATGACCACGGATGTGGCGGCGCTCGCGATGCCGGGCATGTTGTGGTGCTCGGCCAGCCAGAAGCGCCTGTACCCCCAGCGCTCGGCGTGCTGCGCGAGATCCGCCGAGTTGCGCAGCGCCAGGGCGGCGTCGCCGCCTTCCGGGATGGGAGACAGATCGAGCAGGGAGATTGCCGTCATGTCGGTTCGGCGGCGGTCGGGCGCAACGGAGAGCATACCGGCAAGCCCGGTGCCGGCAGGATCGGACGCCCCTCGCCGCCGGGTCCGGCCGGCCGACGCCTCCCCGACGAAGGGCGCCCGGGAGACGGATGGTCGGTCTCGCCGAGGTGCTCCTGGCCGCAGCGGGCGGAGCGCTCCCCGACCCGACCACGCACCCGCGAGCGCAGGCTCTCGCGGTCCGGCCGCCTTGTCGGCACCGTTGGCGGCGCACTATCATCCTGCCGCTTTCTCGCGTACACGAGCCCCGGGGGAGGATCCCATGTTACGACCGCTTGCTGTCTTCGTTGTTCTCGCTTGCGCGGCGGCGCCGGCCATGGCCCAGGACGTCGACGCCGTGCTGCAGGCTGCCGCAGAGGCAATGGGCGACCCGGAGGGCGTGAGCTCAATCGAGTATTCCGGAACCGGGTGGGTGGCCAACGTGGGGCAGAACTTCACCCCGGCCGACGACTGGCCGCGCTTCGAGGTCAGCGCGTACTCGCGCACGATCGACTACGACCGAGCCTCGTCGGTCGAGACCCACACGCGCCGCCAGGGCGACTACCCGCCGCGCGGAGGCGGCGCGCCCCTCGTGGGCGAGCAGACCCGCACGCTGCTGACGAGCGGCGAGGACAGCTGGATGCAGATCGGCGACAACGCCGTTCCGCGGCCCCAGGACGCCGACGTGCGGCAGCTCGACATCTGGATGTCGCCGCACGGGTTCCTGAAGGCGGCCGCCGCGGCCGACGATGCCTCGGCGGTCGAGTTGATGCTGGAGGGGCGCCCGCTGACCATCGTCACGTTCACCGCGATGGACCGCTACCGGGTCAACGGCACGATCAACGAGGACGGCCTGGTCGAGCGGGTGCTCACGTGGGTGCCCCACCCGGTCCTGGGCGACATGATCTACGACCACCGGTACACCGAGTACCGGGACTTCGACGGCGTGATGTTCCCCACCGTGCTGCATTCGCACCAGGGTGATCCCGCCGTCCAGCCCGGCCACAACTCGATGGAGATCACGGTCAGCGAGTTCCGCGCCAACGTCGAGCCCGAGGCGGTGGAGGTTCCGGACGCCGTTGCGGAGGCGGAGGTTCCGCCCGTCGTCGTCCGCTCGACCCAGATGGCGTCGGGCGTCTGGCGCGTCTCGGGGGGCACGCACCACAGCGTGGCCGTCGAGTTCAGCGACTTCATCGCCGTGGTCGAGGCTCCGCAGAACGAGGCCCGGTCGCTCGGCGTGATCGCGGAGCTCCGGCGCCGCGTCCCGGACAAGCCGATCCGCTACGTGGTCAACACGCACCACCACTCCGACCACGCGGGCGGCCTCCGGACCTACGTCGCGCAGAGCGCCACCGTCGTCACCCACGAGGCGAACGGCGACTTCTACCGCAACGTCTTCTTCCACCCCGGCACGCGCTCGCTGGAGCCCGACATCCTCTCGTCGCTCATGCCGTGGTTCGCGCCCAACCGCGTCCCGGCGATGGAGCTCGTCGGCGACCGCTACACGCTGACGGACGGCGAGCGCGAGATGCACCTCTACGCCGTGGAGGATCTGGGCCACACGGGCACGATGCTGATCGCGCACCTGCCGGCCGAGCGCATCCTGATCAACGCGGATCTGTACTCGCCGCCGCGTCCCGACCTCGATCCGCCGGCCGCGAACGCGAACATGCGCGCGCTGGCCGCGAGCATCGAGCGGCTGGAGCTGGACATCGCCCGCCACGTCGGCGTGCACGGGCTGGTCGGGAGCCACGTCGACTTCCTGCGCATCGTGAACGGCCAGTAGCTACGGGGCGAGGGCCGGGGTGGTCGCGGGCGGCTCGCGCCGGCCTGTGGCCTGCTCGTAGGCGTAGCCGAGGCCGAGCAGCGCGGCCTCGTCGAATGGCCGCCCGAGGAGCTCGAGTCCCACCGGCAACCCGTCCGCGGTGAGGCCGGCCGGTACGGTCAGGGCCGGGAAGCCGATGACCGGGCTCAGGTAGCGGTTGTTGCCCAGCGCGTACGCGTCGGCGGTGCGCGGGTTCCTGAGCACGTCGGGGGCGATGAGCGCCGGCGGGTGGTCGAAGGTGGCGTAGGCCAGCGCGTCCAGCTCGTGGTCCGCCATCGCGGTCAGGACGTTCTGCCGCAGCCGCTCGCGAGCCTGCAGGATGGGCAGGTACGCCGCGTCCTCGGTCGACCGGCCCACGACGTCGAGGAGCCCTGCGGCGCGCCACGGCGTGACGACGCCGGACAGCAGGATGGCCCGCAGCGTCCGGACCGGCGCTCCCCGATGTTCTGCGAGGTAGGCGTTCGTCGCGGCCTCGGTCTCGAAGTTGTTGGCGACGTAGGTCTGCTGTGCCAGCTCGAGCTCGGTGACCGGCACCGGATCCACGACGACCGCGCCGTGCGACCGGAGGTCCTCGAGCGCCCGATCGATCACCGCCCGCACCTGCCGGTAGCCCTCGGCTTCCGGGTCGGTCCGCGGGTCCATCGGGTCACGGATCACGCCGATGCGCGCCCCCCGCAGGTCGGCCGCGTCGAGCGCCGCCGCGTAGGAGTCGGGCACGCGGCCCGCGGCATATGCGGTCACCGGATCGTTCGGGTCGTAGCCGGCGATGGCGTCGAGGACGAGCGCGGCGTCGCGCACCGTGCGGGTCATCGGCCCGAGGGTGTCGCTCGACGGGTTCGCGGGCATCATCCCGAAGCGGCTCACCAGCGGCACCGTCGGGCGGAGCCCGACCAGGGAATGGACGGCGGCCGGCCCGCGGATGGACCCGCCGGTGTCCTCTCCGATCCCGACCAGCCCGAAGTTGGCCGCGACGCCGGCCCCCGTGCCCCCTGACGAGCCGCTCGGGTTGCGGGCCGGATCGTAGGCGTTGCGGATGATGCCGAAGGCGGAGCCGACGTAGCGCGAGGCGAACTCGCCCATGTTCGTCTTGGCGAGGATGATCGCGCCCGCTTCCTCCAGCCGCACGACGATCGTCGCGTCGCGGCCGGAAACGAACCCGTAGAACAGCGCCGACCCGTAGGTGGTCGGCATCTCCCGCGTCTCCACCTGGTCCTTGAGCAGCACCGGCACGCAGTGCAGCGGCCCCGTGAGGCCCCCGTCGGCGTAGGCCGCGTCCAGCGCGTCGGCCCGCGCCCGCGCGTCCCGGTTGATGGTCTGGACGGCGTTCAGCGAGGGGCCGGTCTGGTCGTAGGCCGCGATCCGGTCGAGGTAGCCCTGCACCAGCGTGCGGCACGTCAGCTCGCCGGACGCGAAGGCCGCATGCGCGTCGTCGATCGTCGCTTCGAGCAGGCGGAACCCGCCCTGTGCGCCGCTGAGGTTCGAGGCCAGTGCCGCGCCCGCGACGAGGGTCGCAGCCCAGAGACCCGCCGCGCGGATCCGGTGCCGCAGCCGCTGCTGCCCGGGCGGCAGCAGGTTCCTCCCGCGACGGGCGAATGTCGTCAAGCCTCCCTGGCCGACCCGGTCCCTGTCGCGGGGGCCGAGTGTGGTCGCGCTTCGCTTCACGATGCCTCCCATCCGGCCGCGGCCGGAGCGACGCGTCCGGCGTCAGGATTCGTCCGCGCCGCGCAGGATCCTCGCGGTCGAGATCGCCTGCCCCGCGTGCCGCGTGCAGTGCTCGGCGGCGTGGAAGATCAGGCCCAGGGTGGTGCTCGGCAGGCCCGCCCGGCCCACCTTCTTCGGAACGAGCAGATCCTCGCGCGAGGTGGACCGCAACTGGTCGAGCGCCCGCTCGATCGAGGCGCAGGCGCCGGCCGCGACCTCCTCCAGCGACCGGGCCGGCTGACCCGGCTCGCCCTCGGCGCGCGCCGCGGCCTTCTGGTCGTCGGACAGCCTTTCACCCCGCGCGTAGGTCAGCAGGCGATCGAGCGCCCCTCCGAGGTGGCCGACGTGGAACGCGACCGACGCCGCGCCGCCCGGACGCTCCCACACGTGCTTCGCCGGCACGGAGGCCACCAGGCCCTCGACGTCCTCTCGCGCCTGGAGCAGCGAGTGCACGGCCGGCATCAGCAGCGGCTCGAATCCCTCCACAGGTCCGCGCAGCCAAACCTCCGGTTGCGTGCTCATGCCGTCTCCCCTCATCCCAGGGTCGCATCCCGTTACGCGGAAGCCACGGCTTCCGCGCCCGTTCGCAGGGTTGTCGCTGACCTCAGCGTGACGCGGCGATCGACAGATCATAGTGGCCCCGCCGATTCCCGTGTACGCAGCTCGGCCCGCGACCCGGGATAAGCTGAGTCTGTGTCGATGAGGAACGTCACCGTGACCTTGGACGACGAGACCCATCGCCGGGCGCAAGCGAGAGCCGAATCGACAGCCCTACGGTGCCGCGGTCTGGCCGAGGTGCTCGCCGATTTCGACGCGCGTGGAGTGGGTCTGCGCTCGATCGACAATCTGACCCGCGACGAGCTCTACGACGACGCGGCCCGTGGGCACGGTGCGCCTCGTTGACACCAGCGGTCCTGCTACACTCTCGGACCGATGGCCGCTGGCGGTCAGGCGCACTGAGGAGACCCGAGATGACTGGACGAAGACCACAGGCAGGCGCCCCTGACCCCGGGGCGAGTCGGCGGGAGTTCTTCAAGCTGCTGGCGGCCAGCCCGTTGCTGGGCCTGGCCGCGTCGGGCCTGCCGGCCACCTGGCAGCGCGCGCTCGCGCACGAGGCGGAGCGCCGCGCCGCGACCGGAGCGGGGCTGCCCCACTGCCCCGACTGCGGGGCCGAGATGCCGCCGCTGGTGCAGCCGAGCTTCAGCACCGGTCAGGACCCGGTGCTGCCGCCCCAGAACGCCATCGAGGATCAGTTGACGGGCCAGACCATCGAGTCGCTGGACGAAGCCATCAACGTCTGGGACTTCGAGCGCGTGGCGCACGCCAACAACCTGGCCCAGCACTGGGACTACCTGCACATGGGGGTCGGCGACTACGAGACGCGGAAGGCGAACCGGGAGGGATTCCAGCGCCTGATGCTGCGGCCCCGGCGGCTCGGCGGGGAGCCGCTCGGGGAGTTCGACACGTCGATCGAGCTCTACGGACGCCGCTGGGAATCGCCCCTGTTCCTCTGTCCGGTCGCGAGCCTCGCGGCTTACCACACGCAGGGGGAGGCCGGCGCGGCGCGCGGCGCGCGGCCGCGCGGCGTGCTGCAGATGCAGTCGCACCAGAGCTCGCAGTCCTACGCCGAGATTGCCGAGGCCCGCGGCGAGCCGCACTGGTTCCAGATCTACACCGTGCCCGACTGGAACGTGAACAAGCGGGTCATCGACCGCGTCGCCAGCGCGGGCTGCCCCGCCCTGGTCTGGACCATCGACCTGCTGGGCGGCAGCAACCGCGAGCTGCAGCGGCGCACGCTGGCGGGCGAGGGCTACTCGTCCGTGCTCTGCCAGACCTGCCACCAGCACCACCCGGACTACCGGCGGCCGATGCGGGCGGGGCTCGAGGGCCCGGAGGGGCCCCGCTATCCCTACACCTGGGACTACGTCAAGCGCCTCAAGGATGCCAGCGACATGAAGGTCATCCTGAAGGGCATCATGACCGCCGAGGGCGCGGAGCAGGCGATCGAGCACGGCGCCGACGGCATCTTCGTGTCCAACCACGGCGGCCGGGCGGTGAACAGCATGTGGTCGTCGATCGACTCGCTGCCCGAGGTGGTCGGCGCGGTCCGGGGCCGGGTGCCGGTGTTCATCGACAGCGGCGTCCGCCGCGGCACGGACATCTTCAAGGCCCTGGCCCTGGGCGCCGACGCGGTCGGCATCGGCCGCCCCTACGTGTGGGGCCTGGGCGCTTTCGGAGAGGACGGTGTCGCCAAGGTCATCGACATGATCCTGGCGGAGTTCCTGCTCGCCATGCGGCAGACCCGGACGACGTCGACGGATCAGATCACGTCCCGCTTCGTGATGGAGGCGCGCAACCCCATCATGATGCGCGACAATCGCCTCGGTTTCGGGCTGTAGTCGGTCCGGGCCAGGAGTCTGCGCCGCAGAACGGGCGTCGCAAGAACGCCGCGCGCGCAGACTCCCAACGCGCCTGCGAGGGCGCGCCGGGTCCCGCCCGGTCCGGCGTACAGCGGGCTGGTCGGGCTCGCGCCGGTTGTAGCACTCGGAGGATGTCAAGGATGCCGGTCGCTTCTCGAACGCGTTTCGTACTTCGGTTCGTGACTGCCGCCGTTGCGAGTGTCGCGCTGCTGGCCGGGTCGCCGGCCGCCGCGCAGCAGCCCGGCGTCGACTTCACCGTCTCCGGCACGTCGACCGTCCGGGGCTGGACGTGCTCGGTGCGCGGGACGGCGGAGGTGACGCCCGGCTCGTCCGCGGCGGCGCCCGGCTTCGCCGACGGCGTGCAATCGGCGACGCTCACCGTCCCCGTGGCCGACTTCGAGTGCCCCGACGAGGAGATGACGGAGCATCTGCTCGACGCGATGAGGCCGGCCGACTTCGCCGAGATCACCTTCCGGCTCGGGAGCTACGAGCCGTCCGGCGGCGGCGCCCAGGCGAGTGGCGACCTCACCATCCAGGCCGTCACGATGCCGGTGACCTTCCCCATCTCGCTGACTGCGTCCGGAGCGGGTGTCGAGATCGCGGGCGAGCTCCGCCTCGACATGACGGACTACGGGGTGGAGCCCCCCGTCGTCCTGCTCGGCCTCCTCCGCGTGCGGCCGGACATCCGCATCGAGTTCCAGGGGCTCGTCGTCCCGTAGGGCCGGGCGAGGAACTGCTGCCGGCCCCGAATCGCAACTCGGCGATTGGGGAGTTGCCCGACGGGGCCGACCGAGCCGCGGAGGCGTGAGGTGCCTGCGTGGTAGCATGCCCGATGGCCCACCGCAGCTCCACGCCGGCTCGCTCCGCTGCCGCGGTGGCTCCCGCCCGGCCGGGGGGATACACCCGGCGCGACGCGCCCGAATCCACCCCCGAGTTTCCCGGCTGCCGGACTGTCCGGATCACCCGCGACGCCATCGGCGACTACGAGGGTCGCATCGAGTACTGGGATGCCGCGACCGAGACGGCGTGGGTGGCATGTGAGCCAACCACGGTCTATCACGAGGGGCCGGGCCAGCAGCTCGCCGGGTTGCTGACGCGGACAGCCGCCGTCCGGGGGGCGCCCATCCTGACGCTCGGCACCGCGGACCTGCTGCTGCGCGACGCCCGGGGCCAGCGGCGACGCATCCTGCAGGCGGACCAGATGGTCTATCT
>JAPOWL010000073.1 GCA_026707615.1 Acidobacteriota bacterium
CCGTCGGCTCGTCCAGCACCAGCAACGGCGGATCGTTGACGAGGGCGCGCGCCAGCAGCACGCGCTGGCGCTCGCCGGCCGAGAGCGTCCCGTAGCGGGCGGCGGCGAGGTGGGCGCAGCCGACGCGCGCGAGGAGCGACGCCGCGCGGGCGCGGTCCCCTCCGTCGTACTCCTGCCACCAGGGGGTGAGGGCGGCGTTGCGGCCCGTCAGGACGATGTCGGTGGCGTGGAGCTCCGGGCGCATCAGGTCGGCGAGCGCCTGGCTGGTGACCCCGACGTGCGCCCGCAGCGCGCGCACGTCCGTGCGTCCCATGCGGCGGCCCAGCACGCTGACGACGCCGGCGGAAGGATGGACGTAGAGGCTGGCGAGGCGGCAGAGCGTCGTCTTTCCGGAGCCGTTCGGCCCCACGACCACCCAGCGCTCGCCGGCGCCGACCTGCCAGTCGATGCCGTCGAGGATCGTCCGGCCGTCCCGGACGAAGCGCACGCCGCCCAGATCGAGCATCACCGCCCCGGCCATCCCGAAACGGTAGCGCGCAGGCCGCGGCGCGACACCGCGGGGGGCGGGGCGCGCGCCCCGGGGGCGCGGGGCGCGTGCGTGGTGATCCGGCTCCCGAACTGGGTCGGCGACATCGCCCTCGCGTTGCCGGCCGTGGCGGCGATCCGCGCCGCCTGGCCCGCGGCCCGGATCGTCGGCGTGGCGCGCGACGCGCACTGCGGGCTGGCGCGGCGCATCGGCGTGCTCGACGAGGTGCTGCCGGCGCCGGCCGGCCGCGGCCCGGCGCGCGCGGCATCGGTCTGGCGCCTCGCGCGGCGACTGCGCTGGATGCGGGCCGCGGCGGCCGTCGTCCTGGCGCCCTCCTTCGAAGCTGCGCTGACGGTGTGGCTGGCGGGGATTCCACGGCGCATCGGCCACCGGACCGACCGCCGCGCGGCGCTTCTGACCGACGCCGTGGCGCCGGATCGGAACGGGCATCGGGCGGACGGTTTCCTGGCGCTCGCCGCCCGTGTTCGGAACCCGGCCGGATGCGAGCAAGCCGACCGCAGCGCGCCGGTCGAGGCGCCCGGGGCGGCCCTCGTGCTCACGGCGGACGACCGCCGCTACGCGCAGCACACCTTCGCCGCCGCCGGCTGGCCGGAGGACGCGCTTCCCGTGTTCGTCAACCCCGCCGCCGCCAAGGCACCGCGCGCCTGGTCCCCGGCCCGCTTCCGCGCGCTGGTCGAGACGCTGGCGCGCCGCGCGCCCGGCCGGCGCTTCCTGGTGCACGATCGCAGCCCCTTCGAGGCTCCGTCCGGGTGGCTGGCGGCCCATGGCGCGGCCGGGGCGGGGGGGGCGACGCTGCCGCAGCTCTGCGCGCTGCTGGAGCGGTGTGCGGTCTACGTCGGCAACGACAGCGGTCCCGCGCACCTCGCCGCGGCGCTCGGCCTTCCCACCGTCACCATCTTCGGACCGTCCGCTCCCGGGGTGACCGGGCCGCGTCCCCGGGGCGGGGCGGCGGCGGTCGAGGTGGGCGCCGCCTTCGCCTGCTCCCCGTGCCGGGAGCGCTTCTTCGAGGAATGTCCGTCGCCTCCGACCCTCGACGGGCGGCCGCCGTGCCTCGACGCGATCCCGGTGGAACGGGTGGCCGCGGCGGTCGAGCGCGCGCTCGCGGCCTCTGCCGGCACCGGCGACCGGGCCGGGAGTCCGCACCGTAGAAAGGCGCGGACACCCCCGGAGTGATGGAGCACCCACGGACCCGTCAGGCGCCGCACCGTGCGCCACGAGTCTGGGCCGCCCACCGCGCCCCGCCGCATGCTGCTGCCCGCGCAGACTCCCGGCGCCCGCAGGGCGCGCCGGCTACTCCTGGATCCGGTCTCGGAGCCGGTCCTCCCGCTCGGCCAGCTCCGGAGTCAGCGCGTCGCCGAAGTCGGGCGCCTCGAGAACCGGACGGATCTCGATCTCGCTCGGGCCGGGCATCGGATTCGGGCAGCGCTTCACCCACTCGACGGCCTCGGCCATGTCCCGGACCTGCCAGAGCCAGAACCCGGCGACGAGCTCGCCGGTCGCGGCGAACGGGCCGTCGACGACGGTGCGCTCGGGGCCGTCGAAGGCCACGCGCTTGCCCTTCGAGGAAGGGTGCAGCCCCTCGCCGGCCTGCAGGATGCCGGCCTCGACGAGCTCTTCGTTGAACCTGCCCATCGCCTCCAGTTCCTCCGTGGACGGCAGCGTGCCGGCCTCGCTCGCCTCCGTCGCCTTCACGAGGACCATGACGCGCATCTCCGTCCTCCTCCCGTTCCGGTCTCCGCCGCGAATTCCCTGCGACCTACACCGAGGGCTGGGGCTGCGCTGCCGTCGCGTCGGGGGCGACGGGCGGTGGGTCGGGAACCTGCAGATCGGGCATCGGCCGGCCCGCGAAGAGGCGCTGCAGCGGGCGGGCGAGCAGGTTCGCCCAGGTAGCGGCGCGCGACACCCGCGCACTGTCGGTCGCGATCCCGGTGTTGGCGTACATCTGCCGGTAGAGCTTCGACACCAGCACGTAGGCCAGGCGCCCCCGGAGAGACCTGACCGATGCCGAGCGACGCCAGATCGACGACAGGCGGTAGAAGTGGTCCCACGCCGACTGGGTCCCGACGCGAATGTCCTCCGCCGTCATCGACGGATGGGGGGAGAAGATCTTCGGCCGCACCCCCTGCGGGATGAGCCAGTAGCGGCTGAGAGGCACGCCGTCGACCTTCGGCATCGCCGCCGCCTCGGTCCGCTCCCACTTCTGGAAGTCGACGGTGCCGGGGAACGGCGTGAGGGTGAGGAACTGCGCGAAGTCGATGTCCGCCTCGCGGGCGAGCGCCGCCGTCGAGCGGAAGGTGTCGCGTCGATCGCTCGGGAGTCCGAAGATGAAGGACCCGAGCACGTGCACGCCGTGCCGCTTGAACTCCTGGAGACGCGAGACCAGGGCGTCGCCGGCGAGATTGAAGCCCTTGTAGACGTCGCTCAGGCCCGCGTCCGACACCGACTCGACGCCGATGAGGGCGCCGCGAATCCGGGCGTTCCGCATCGCCTCGAGGAACGCCGGGTCCTCGGCCGCCTCCATCGTGATCTGGGTGTAGAACACCGTGTCGGGCGGCAGGCGCGCCAGCCGCTCCATGAGGTCGAAGCGTTCCGCCCGGAGCGCCTCCAGCTCGCGGAGCCGGGACGGGTCCTTCCGTCGCCGCGCCTGCGCGAGGTCCTCCAGGGTCACCGGGTAGAAGTTGTCGTCGGCGAGCGCGACGAACCGGAAGCCCATGCGGCGCAGCTCCACGATCTCCTCGACCACCGCGTCGGTCGTCCGCTGCCGCGGCTCCTGCCCGTCGGTGCGCCAGACCGAGCAGAACGAGCAGTGCTTCGGGCACCCGCGGGCGGTCTGCACCGAGCCGAACATGTAGCGGTCCCGGGGGAGCAGGTCCCAGCGCGCCTTGCGGAGCGATTGCCCCGCCACGCGGCCTCCCTCGTAGAACGGCTCGAGGCGCCCGCCGGCGGAGGCCTCGAGCACGTGCGGCCAGATGCCCTCGCCGTCGCCCTTGACCACGGCGTGCGCGCCGCCCCGCTCGTGCGCCTCGTCCGGATAGAGCGTGGCATGGATGCCGCCGTACACGACCCGCGCGCCGCGCTCGCGTACGGCCCGGCCTACCTCGTAGCCGCGGAGCGCGTTGCCGGTGTGGATGCTGATCCCGACCACGTCGCCCGCCTCGATCCGCTCGGGCTCGAACGGGGCGAGGGTCTCGTCGACGATGAGGGGGTCGCCCAGGTGACGCGGCGTCGCCTCGGCGAGGACATACGGCCAGCGCGGGGTGATCACCGCCATGCCGAACGAGATGTGGCTGGGATTGATGAGGTGTATGCGCATCGACGTCTGCGTCCTCCGCCGGTGGGCCGGGCCGTGTGGAATGCTCGGCCTGTTCCTTGATGGGACGCTCACCGCCGGCCGGTGAACGTCCGAGTGAGCGAGGCGCCCAGATCGCGGAAGGCGCCTCCGGTGGTGCGGCCCGCTTCCGCGAACCACGACCCGAGTGCCGTGCCGGTTCGCTCCGCCCAGGCCCACCGGGACTCCCCGGCCACGGCCGCGGGCGCCACGAGCGTCTGGTGCGCCGGCAGGCCGAGGCCGCGGGCCGGAAGCGGGTCCGGCGAATCCTGGCGCCGCCCGACGATGCCCGGTCGAGCTCCCGGCAGCAGACCGAACGGCGCGCGGCGATCGAACGGCCGGCCCGCGGCCAGCAGCTCGGGAACCGGTGGGGCCGGGACCCCGATCTCGGGAACCGGTGGGGCCGGGACCCCGACCCCGGGAACGCGAGGCCGCACGGCGCCGTCACGCGCGGCGACCGCAACGACCCGCGGCGCCATCGGTCCGGTCCCCGGCGGCGTCAGCGCCGGGGGAGGCGTGAGGCGGACGGGGGGGACTGCGCCGCGGCCCACCCCGAGCTCGACCTCCGGGGCGCGTACGCCCACCAGCACGGCGACGGCGGTCGCGACGAGCCCCGCCGCCCCGACCGTCCAGGGCGACGGGCGGCGGGCGCGCCGTCGTCCGAGTCCGACCAGGTGCGCGACCCGCTGCGCGACCACGCCCCGGCAGCCGAGCGCGCCGGATGCCAGGGCCGGAGCCGCGCCCCCGGCCATGGCCTCCGCGACCCGGGCCAGACAGCGCGCGTACTCGCGCGGCGCGCCGGTCCGGAGCGCCACCCGCTCATCGGCCGCCAGCTCACGCTCGCGGTGCATCCAGCGCCCGATGAGCCAGACGGCGGGATGCAGGCCGAACGGCACGGCGATGACCCGCTGCAGGAGATTCGTCCAATCGTCGCGACGTTCGACGTGGGCGTGCTCGTGGGCGACGATCTGGTCGAGCTCCGCGTCGGTGAGGGCGTCCAGGAGCGCACGCGGCACGACGATCATCGGACGCCGGAAGCCGAGGACGCATGCGGCGACGCGGTCCTCGACGACGGCCAGTTGCGCGCGCCGTCCGCCGTGCCGCGCGCTCTGCCACAGCGGAAGGCGGCGCTGCACGCCGTCGGGCATCGGGCGCGCCCGGACCTTCAGCCGCCGCAGGCGCCGCAGGTCGAGGGCCAGGCGGGCCAGAGCGCCGGCGGCGAACAGCGCCCAGGCGGCGACCGTCCCCGTCACGAAGGGCGCCGGCGCCCCCGGCAGGGTGAGCACCTCGCGTCCTTCTCCCGCGGGGTGTCCGCCTGCCGCGAGCGCGCCGGCCAGAGCCGGGACGAACGGCAGCGTCATCACGATTCCTAATCCGAGCCAGCAGAGCGCGTAGCGTGTCGCAGCAGGAACGCGGAGCCCCGACGCCGCCCGGAGGGCGGCGGCAAGGAGCGCGGCGACCAGGCTTCCCTGCCAGATCCACGTCACGGCATCGCCCATCCCGCTTCTACGCTCCTTCGTCGAGATCCAGCAGGCGCCGGATGGAGGCCAGCTCCGCTTCGTCGACCGGTTCGTGCTCGAGGATGCTGACCGCCAGCGAGCCCGGCGATCCGTCGAACAACTGACTGACCAGGCGCCGAACGGCGCTCCGCCGCGCCCGTTCGCGGTCGACCACCGGCTGGTAGATGAACGCCCGTCCGTTCTTCGTGTGCCGCACGTAGCCCTTCCGCTCCAGGATGCCGAGCTCGGTGAGCACCGTGTTGTAGGCGGGTCGGTGCGGCGAGGGCAAGGCGCTCCGTACCTCGCTGACGCTGGCGCGTCCCCGCTCCCAGAGGACCCGCATCAGCCGCAACTCCCCGTCCGTCAACGTCGCAGACCGCGTGCGGGCCACCCCACCATCCCTCCCTCGCGCTCGCGTCGGCTTCGTCCCGCTCGCGTCGCGGTCGTGCCGCCGGCCGTGTCGTCCTGCTCACACGACTGTAGTCGCCGCCGGAGAGCATGTCAACTAATCAATTAGGATTTTGGCGGCTCCTGCTACGCTGTCGTCCGCCCGGGCGGGTGACGGGAAGTCCCCCGCGCCTGACTCCGGCATGCTCGAGACGGAGAGATTCATGCCGACACGCACCGCACGGGAGGTCGCCGACTACGTCGGCGGCGCGCTGCACGGAGACGAGACGGTGGAGCTGCACACGGTCGGCAGCCTGGAGCGCGCCGCGCCCGGCGCGCTGGCCTACGCCGAGGCGGCCTACCTGCCCCGCGTTCCCGCCACGCGCGCTTCGTGCGTGCTGGTGCCTCCGGGGGAACCCCCGGACCGGACGGTCATCGTGGTCGAGCGGCCTCGGGTCGCCTTCGCGCGCGCCGCGCGGTGGCTGCTCGACCGCCACCGCCCGCAGCCCGGCGTGCATCCGACCGCCATCGTCGCGCGGGAGGCACAGCTTGCGGACGACGTCCACGTGGGCGCCTGGTCGCTCGTCGAGGCCGGTGCGACCATCGGGCGCGGCACGGTCATCCATCCCGGCTGCTATGTCGGGCGGGGCAGCCGGATCGGCGACGATTGCCTCCTGTTCCCCCGCGTGGTGCTCTACGCCGCGACCGAGATCGGCGATCGGGTCACCATCCACGCCGGCGTCGTCATCGGCGCGGACGGGTTCGGCTTCGTGTTCGACGGGGAGCGGCACCTCAAGATTCCCCAGGTGGGGCACGTCACCATCGGATCGGACGTCGAGGTCGGGGCCAACAGCTGCATCGACCGGGGCGCGCTCGACGAGACCGTCGTCGACGACGGGGTCAAGATCGACAACCTCTGCCAGATCGCGCACAACGTGCGGATCGGAAAGCACGCCACCGTTTCGTCCCAGACCGGCATCGCGGGGAGCTCGACCGTCGGCGAGCGAGCGACGATAGGGGGCCAGGTCGGGATCGCGGACTACTGCCGCATCGACCCGCACGGCATCGTCGGCGCGCAGTGCGGCGTGCCGAGCCGGAAGCGCGTGCCGGCCGGCGAGGTCTACTGGGGAACGCCCGCCCGCCCCCTCCGCAACATCAAGAAGCAGCAGTTCTACCTGAACCGGCTGCCGCGCATGGCCGAGGAGGTGCGCCGCCTGCAGGCGGAGATCGACGAGCTGAAGGCGCGGCTCGACCGGGGCCGGGAGCCTGCGCAGTAGAACGGCGGGGCTCCCGCAAGGGCCGGCGGGGCGCCAGGCGGAGTCGTGCGGTGGGGATTGCCGGGCCGGGCCGGGCCGCCCGGACCCGCGGGGCGGCATGACGGCGCAACGCGTGCGGGTGTCGCCCCCGCGCGTCGGGACGCTCAGTCGCCGGTGAGGTCGAGCTCGGTCGGCGCCGGACGGATGTCGACCGCGTGCTCGGAGCGCGCCGTTCCGGCCTGGACCACCGCGGTGTAGGGACCGGGGATCACTTCGTCCAGGGTGAAGCGGCCGTCCCGCCCGGCCACCGCCGCGTAGGGCGCGCCGGTGATGACGACGCTCGCCCCCATGGCAGGGTGAATGTCGCACGCCACGCGGTACGTGCCGGCGACCTCGAAGCGATGCTCGTAGGTCCCGCCGAGCGGAGTCGAGATGTTGAAGGCGGTGTCCTTCGTCTCGATGTTGTAGACGCGGACGTTGTGCATCACGTCCTCGCTGTTTCGGAAACGGACCGGCTGGCCCACACCGGCGAGGAGGACCGGCGGCAGGAACTCCATGCCGAGCTGATCCATCGTCACCGGATCGGTCACGGCCGGCACGTCGATGGGACTTCGGGGCTCGAGGATGACGACGGACAGCGATCCGTCCCGGGAGACCGGCACCAGCCCGCTGACCGGCTGCCCTGCCGCGGCAGCGGAGGTTGGCGCGGCGCCCGTGCCCGTCGACCCCGCCGCCGGCGCCTCCGGCGCGTCTCCGCAGGCGGCGCACGCCGCGGCGATCGCGACGGCCGCGAGAAGGGTTCGTGCGCGGGGTCGTTGCTGCATGTCGTCTTCTGGTACGGGAGGGCGCGGGGCCGGCCGCCTCCCGCCACCGCGTGACCATTATAGGAAGAGTCGCGACCCGGGAGCGCCGCCGGTCGGCGGCCGGCGGCGAGATTAGCGGTCGAGCCGGACTCTTCGGTCCGCTGACCCGCCGCGCGGCGCCGCGAGGGCACCCTCGCGTCCGGCCGCCGTCGGGCCGGCCTGTGGCTCCGGCGCCGGTCGAGCCGCGATCCGTTGACCGTCCCCGGGCGCCGCGCTACACTTACGGACTCGGGGATCCGTCCGCGGCAAAGTCCCCGTTGCGGGTCCTGCCTGTCGGTGAAGCGCCCGTTGCGGGCCTTCTCTTGGAGGTGCTTTGATGAGGAATGCCACGTTGGGAGTGGCCGGGCTGGCCGTCGTCGCGGCGGCGGCGCTGGTTCCGGGCGTCGCCCTGGCGCAGGACGCCGCGCCGACCTTCCACAAGGACATCGAGCCGATCTTCCAGCGCTCGTGCCAGGTCTGTCACCGGCCCGACAACATGGCGCCGATGTCGCTGATGAACTACCAGGAGACGCGGCCCTGGGCGCGGTCGATCAGGAACAAGGTCGTCGCGCGCGAGATGCCCCCGTGGCACGTCGACAAGAACGTGGGTATCCAGGACTTCAAGCAGGACCGCTCGCTGAGTGACGCGGAGATCGATCTCGTCGCCGCGTGGGTCGACGCGGGCGCCCCGCGGGGCAACCCTGCCGACGCGCCGCCGGCCGTCGTCCTGCCCGATTTCGGCGCCTGGGAGCTCCCGCCCGACGTCATCGTGACCTCGCCGCCGCACACCGTGCCGGCCGAGGCGGGCGACTGGTGGGGCGACTACATCGTCGAGTCCGGGATTGGCGAGGACCGTTTCATCAAGGCGATCCAGACGCGGGCCGGCGACCTCCGCGTCGTCCATCACGCGCTGACCTACGCCGTCACCGACCCCGAGGCGCCGCCGGACGACAGCTCGAACGACTTCTTCCTGAACGAGTACGCCGTCGGCAAGAACGCCGACAAGTACCCCGAGGGCACGGGCAAGCTGTTCGAGGCCGATGCGCGCGTGCGCTTCAGCTTCCACTACCACTCGATCGGCGAGGAAGTGGTCGACCGCACCGAGCTCGGCATGGTGCTCTATCCGCAGGGCGAGCAGCCGGAGAAGATCCTCTACTCGAGGCAGCTCGGGCAGGCCGGCGAGCTCGACATCCCCGCCGGCCAGGTGACGCGCCACGACGGCTACGCCACGATGTACCTGCCGGGCAAGCTCACCGGGTTCCAGCCGCACATGCACTTCCTCGGCAAGCGCCAGTGCCTGGAGTTGATCTATCCGGACTCGACGACCGAGATGATCAACTGCGTCAACTTCGACTTCAACTGGCACATCGTCTACAACTACGCCGATGACGCGCAGCCAATCTATCCGGCGGGAACGAAGTTGCACGTCATCAGCTATCACGACAACACCGAGGCGCACCGGGGCAACCTCGACCCGCTCAACTGGACGGGCGGCGGCAGCCGGACGATCGACGAGATGGCCTTCGGCTGGATCAGCTGGTACGACCTGACCGAAGACGAATACGAGGCGGAGCTCAGCTCGGCCAACGACAACGACTAGGAGTCGGCGCCCTGGCGCGGCGCGGAGCGCAACGAACCGAGGCACTCTGTGGAAGCGTTCCGCAGAGTGCCTCTTTTGTTTGGGGAGCGTCACGAGAGCGTTGAGAGAGCGCTCCTGGGGGAACACCAATGAGAGTCAGGTCGGGAGGGGTCGCCGCCGCGGTCGCAGCGGGTCTGCTGTTGGCGGCGGCCGGCGCCGTCGAGGCGCAGGTCAATCCGCGCGACGTGCCCATCGTCACCCAGCCGCAGCAGCGTTTCGATTCCGGGCAGGATATCCAGCCGATCTTCGAAGGCTGGACCCGCAACGAGGACGGCAGCTTCCTGCTGCACTTCGGCTATCTGAACCGCAACTACCGCGAGGAGCCGGCCATTTCGATCGGCCCGGAGAACCACTTCTCGCCGGGCCTCGAGGATCGCGGCCAGCCGACGTACTTCTACCCGCGGACCCAGCGCTACCAGTTCACCGTGCACGTCCCCGCGGACATGGGTCGCTCCTCGGAGGACGGTCTCGTGTGGACCGTCGTCCGGCGCGGCAGCGAGCAGCGGGCAGTCGGGTGGCTGCAGCCGGAATGGGAGATCGACGCCAACACCATCACGTCGAACAACCGCACCGGCTTCGGGCGGCCGAAGGACCAGGTGTACGCCAACCGGGCCCCGGAGATCACCGCGTCGGCGTCGACCGACACGGCGCGGGTGGGGGAGGCCGTAACCCTCACGGCGTCGATCACCGACGACGAGTTGCCGACCCCGCTTCCGCCCCGGCGGCCGCGCAGCCGGCTGCCGTCCCTCACGCCGCCGGAGGGAACGCCGCGCGCGCCCGACAACGTTCGCTGGTACCGCAAGCCGTCTCCGCCGCGCAACGGGCTCGGGCTGCTGTGGGTCGTCCATCGCGGCCCGGCCGACGCGGACCTGGCGCCTTCCGGGTACCAGCGCGCCGTCTCGGAAGTGCAGCAGGACGAGGAGGTGGACGGTCTCGTGACCCGGACTGCCCAGTCCGGTCCCGAGGCGACGCACACGGCCGGGGACGGCTGGACGTCGGCCAGCTTCGATGCCTCGGTGACGTTCGACGAGCCCGGCACCTACACGCTGCGCGCGTGGGCGAGCGACGGCATGCTCCTCACCCCGCACGACGTCACCATCACCGTCGAGTAGAACGCGGGAACCACCGTCACGCCGAGTCGGCGATCCTTCGCCGGCTCGGCCTCGTGACGACCGCCATGGGCCCGTGACCCGGCCGGTCGCCGCGGCGCCGACGATGCACGCGGGCGGCCGGAGCGTCAGCTCGCGCGAGCGGCCAGGAAGACGGCCAGGAGCAGGAGCACGGCCCCGACCGGCACGAGGGCGACGCCC
>JAPOWL010000470.1 GCA_026707615.1 Acidobacteriota bacterium
CGGCGGCAACCCCGAGATCGATGTCGCGGTGGAGGCGACGGGCGACCCGGCGGCGGGCATCGCGCACGCGCGCGCCGCGTTCGCGGCCGGGACGTCGATCGTGATGGTGAACGTCGAGGCGGACGTCCTGGCGGGTCCGCTCCTCGCGGCGGAGGCGCGCGAGGCGGGCGTGGTCTACACGCTGGCCTACGGCGATCAGCCGGCCCTGACCTGCGAGCTGGTGGAGTGGGCGCGCGCCTGCGGCTTCGACGTCGTGGCGGCGGGCAAGGGGACGAAGTACCTGCCGTCCTACCACGCCTCGACGCCCGACACGGTCTGGGACCACTACGGGCTGACGGCGGACGAAGCGGCCGCGGCGGGCATGAACAGCCGGATGTTCAACTCGTTCCTCGACGGCACGAAGTCGGCCATCGAGATGGCGGCGATCGCCAACGCGACGGGCCTCGCGCCGCCCCCCGACGGGCTGCGCTTCCCGCCGTGCGGGCGGGACGACCTGGCGCACGTGCTGCGGCCGGCGGAGGCGGGCGGGCAGCTCCACCACAAGGGACAGGTGGAGGTGGTGTCGTCGCTCGAGCGCGACGGGCGCCCGGTGCCGGGCGATCTGCGCTGGGGGGTCTACGTCGTCGTCGAGGCGCCCAACGACTACTCGGCCGCCTGCTTCCGGCAGTACGGCATGAACACCGACGCCTCGGGCCGCTACTCGGCGATGTACAAGCCGTTCCACCTGATCGGGCTCGAGCTGAACGTGTCGATCCTGGCCGCCGCCCTGCTCGGCGCGCCAACGGGGGCCGCGCAGGGGTTCGTCGGCGACGTCGCCGCCACCGCCAAGCGCGATCTCGCGGCCGGCGAGACGCTCGACGGCGAGGGGGGCTACACCGTGTACGGCAAGCTGCTGCCGGCCGCCGCGTCGCTGGCGCGCGGGGCGCTCCCGATCGGCCTCGCGCACGGGGCGCCCCTGACGCGGGCCGTGCGGGCGCACGAGGTGGTCGGGTGGGACGACGTCGACCTCGATGCCGCCCTTCCGGCCGTCGAGGCGCGGCGCGCGATGGAGGCTCGTTTCTCGCGCCGCGGAACCCTTGCCACGGCCGGCACGCCCCGGTAGGATTCGGGATTCGCCCGATCCTTCGTCGGTTCAAGGACGTGCCGATCCCATGACAATCGAGTACGGCGGCGACGATTCCGGCCTCGGCGACCTCACCCCCACCCCGGTCGGCCGGCGCGACGCGGTTCTCGCGCGGCGCAGCGTCCGGTTCCGGCGCCAGTTGCTGTCGGCGGAGCGCGCCCTCGCGCGCGGCAACTACGACGGCGCCGTGCGGGCGGCCGAGGAGGCCGGCCTACTCGATCCGGACGACGAGCGCGTGCTGGCGATTCTCGACGAGGCCCAGCGGCGGCGCGACGCGGCGCCCGCGGGAGAGGCCGGGAAGGGCAGGGCGAAGGCGGCGGGCGAGCCGGTCGCGCCCGCCTCGTGGCTCCTGGGGACGGCGTTCGCGGGCACGCCCCGCCGCACGACGAGCACCCTGTCGATCACGTTCTCCATCGTCGGGCACGCCGTGGTCGCGGCGGTGGTGGTCATCGCGCTGATCCGCATCGTCCCCGCGGTCGAGTTCACTCCGATGGCCATCATGGAGGTTCCCGCCGCGCTGCTCGGGAGCGCGGCGCCGCCGGAGATCCTCGATCCCGACGTGCCCGCGGAGACCGTCGAGGAGACGGACGAGGACATCAATCAGGCGCCGACCATCATGGCCACGACCCCGCTGGCCGACCTGTACGACATCCAGCCCGTGCGGCGGCGCGCCGTCTCTACCTCGGTCGCGCTCGCCACCGGCCGATCGCGAGGGCGACTGGGCGTGCCGAACGGGTCGCCGTTCGGCTCCGGCATGGTGCAGGGCCGCAGCCCGTGGCAGGTCACCGAGGCCGATCGGCCGCCGCAACTCGTCCGCGCCGTGCCCCCCGTCTACCCGCGTGCGGCCTTCGACCAAGGCTTCGAGGGCATCGTGCAGGTCGTCCTGCAGGTGGTCGTCAACCGCGAGGGCATCGTCGAGCGCACGAGCGTCGTCGAGGGGCTGCCGCTGCTGAACGCGGCCGCGCAGGCGGCGGTCGAGCAGTGGGAGTACCGCCCCGCCCTGCGCAACGGCTTCCGGGTGCCGTCGGTCTTCAACGTGTCGATCACCTTCGACTTCCGGTAGGCGCACCGTCGACTGCCGATCCACGACTCCCGATCCGCCCCTCGATTCCGACAGCACCTGGACTTCCCATGGCAGCCTCGACTCCGCCGGGACGACCCCGCGACCGGTCCCTCGCCACTCGTCAGCGCGTGCGGCCCCCGAGGGCGCGGCGGACGCGCATCGTCGCCCGCGCGGTGGCCGCCGCCGCGGCGGCCGTGGGCGTGATCGCAGCCGCGGCGCTGGCCGGCGTCTCCGCGCAGCAGCGGATCCGGCAGGCGGTCATCTTCGACATGGTGCGGCTGAGCGCCGTCGTCACCGACGCGAACGGGCGCTACGTGTCGGGCCTCGGCACGGCCGACTTCCAGGTCTTCGAGGACGGCGTCGAGCAGCAGATCCAGATCTTCAACGCGCCGGACAGCCCCATCACGTTCGCCGTCCTGGTCGACGGGTCGATCTCGATCCGGAGCCGGCTGCCCACCGTGCGGGCGTCGGTCCGCGAGCTGCTGCGGAACCTCGGCCCGCGCGACGCCGTGCAGATGGTGCAGTTCAACGAGCGCGTGTCGGTGCTCGAGACGTTCAGCGCGCGGCGCGCCGCCCTCGAGGCGGCCATCGACAGCTTCTCCGCCGTCGGCGGGACGGCGGTCCTGAACGCCGTCTTCCGCGGGCTGCGCGAGATCGAGGCGCGAGCGCGCGAGGAGCGCGACGAGTCGCGGCGGCGGGCCGTCGTCCTGCTCTCGGACGGCGTCGACTCGTCGTCGCTGATCAGCGAGGACGTCGTGCTGTCGGAGGCCCGCCGCAGCCGGGCCAGCGTCTACTCCGTCAGCCTCGGCCAGAACCTGAGCGCGCGGCTCACGGCCGGGGCGCGGGGGGCGCGCGGGGCGGCGCTGCTCGAGGAGCTGGGCCGGACGACGGGCGGCCGGGTCATCGTGCCGGCCTCGGTCGACGCCCTGCAGGCCGCGTTCGCCGAGGTGGCCGAGGAGCTGCGGCACCAGTACGGGCTGGCCTACGTCTCCGACAACGTGCTCCGGGACGGCCGCTGGCGGCGGATCGAGCTCCGCGTGCGCAACCGCCCCGAGCTGAGCGTCCGCCACCGCGAAGGCTACTACGCGGGAAGCTAGCGGCTCAGCCGCCGGTGACGCGCCAGGCCAGCGTCCGGGCCCCGGCCAGCGGCGCGCCGCTCTGGTCCGTGATGCCGGGCCGGAGGACGATCTCGAACGTCTGCCCGCTGCGGAGGGCCGCGCCGGGATCGATGTGCAGCGAGCGCCGCTCCTCGGCGTAGTCGAGGCTGGCCCAGGCGAAGCCCGACCCGCCTCCGCGGTAGCGCAGCTCGACGTTGCCTTCGAGGGTCGCCGGATCGACCGGCTTCGTGAACTGCACCTCGAACAGGCTGTCCGGGCGGGCTCCCTCGAACTCCATCGGCAGCGCGAACTGGACGTCCGGCGGCCGCGATCCCCAGCCGAGCATGCCGGGCGACGCCGCGCGCTGCGACCAGAGCGGCTGCGCCGGCGCCGCCTCCGAGGGGTCGAGGTAGTAGACGCCGTCGTCCTCCGAGACGCGGCCCCGGACGCGCATCCACGTGGAGCTGTCGCGCTTGCTGCGCAGGTCCAGCTCCCAGCCGTCGCCCCGGGGGCGCGAACCCGTCACCCAGGCGGAGATGTCGCCGTCGCGCAGCACCCAGTGCTCGCGGCCGCCGCTCCGGCGCGAGCGCGGCGGCACGTCGCCGAAGAGGTTGCCGGCGCGGAACTGGCCGATGACGTCGACGTCGCGGGCCGACCCGAGCCCCGTGCCCAGGGGTCGCGCCCCGCCGCTCGTGGCGGCGAGGACGTCGGACTGCGCGCTCCAGAACGAGATCGAGTACGCCGGCGCGCCGCCGGAGAGCTCCCCCGTGCGCTGCCGCCGGAAGACGCCGGTCACCGTGACCGCGGTCCCCGCGAGCGCTTCGGCGTTGTCGGCGATGAGGGCCTGGGTCTCGGGGGCCGGCGCGAGGCCGATGACCGCCCCCTGCGCGGCGAGCGAGAAGGTCGGGGCGTCGCGCGACCCGCCGCGGGCGAAGCGGCCGCGCGTGCTCACGGCGCGCCCGTCGTAGGTGGACGGGGCGGCGAGGAGCGCGGCGGCCGGGACGTCGACCGGCGAGCCGTAGAAGGACCACGCGCTCGAGGCGGGGCGCCCGAGCGTCCGCAGCAGCTCGCGGACGGCGAGCCGGTTCGCCACCGTCGCCTCCGGGGGCAGGTCCTGGTGGCTGCGCCCGCGCGCGCCCCGGTCGTACCACGCCGCGAACGGTTGCGGGATGAACAGGCGCCGGCCATCCACGCCGGCGCCGGCGTGGATGGCCACTCCGCCCTCGCCGGCCGCTCCGATCGACGCCACGCGCTCGAACGGCTCGGTGAACGCCGCGGGGCACGCGCCGGCCGTCCCCGACGGCGTCCAGGCCAGCCGCTCGCGCGCGCCGTCGACGAGCATCTCGCCCGGGCACGGCTGGTCCGGCCCGGCGAGCGCCAACTGCAGGACCAGCCGGTCGCCGCGGCGCGACAGCCACGCCGCGGGGTCGACGGGCGCGCGGCGGAACTCGGACAGGTCCGCCCGCGGGTCGGGCCCCGGCTCGGGGGCCGGCGGAGGCAACGTCGGCCGGGAGACGCGGCCGCCGGCCGCGTTCCAGAGGCGGATCACCCGGCGCGGAAACTGGGTGGGCGGGGGCTCGAACCGCGGGTCGCTCCGCCGCGCATCGTAGAAGCGCTGCATCGCGGCCGCCTCGCTGTCCGTGTAGAGCAGCGCCCAGCCGAGGTACACGGAGGCACGCGCGAGGTCCGCGCGGCTCTCGGGCTGGCCGTCCAGGATGAACGTCACCGCCTCGAGCGTCTCGGCCGCCGCTTCGAAGTCGCCCTCGGAGATGAAGGCAATCCCGACCTCGAGGTCGTTCGTCGGGCCCGCGCCCCGGGCCTGGCCCGCGGCGCCGGCCGCGGCTGCCGGACCGCCCGTGGCGCCTGCGACGGCCAGGGCGAGGGCCAGGAGTCTGCGCCGCAGAACCTGTCGCGGAGCGGTTCGTGCCCGCACGGACTCCCGACGCGCCCGTTCCGGGGGCGCGAGGGAGAGCGTCGGGGCGCCGGCGCGGCGGCAGGGAGTCGTCATCGTTCGCGGCCGTCGCTACGGGGGCAGCAGCGGCAGCCCCTCGTCGGCGAGGTCGACCTCCAGGGCGGCGGGAACGCCGCGGGCGATGGTCACCATGCGCCGGAACTCGTACTCGTCCGACCGCAGCCGGATCTGGTGGCGCCCCGCGGGCAGCCGCAGCATGCCCTGGCCCCCGCTCCCCACCTCGACGCCGTTGAAGAGGATGGCGGCGGCCGGCTGGACGCGGACGCGAAGGGCACCGCACGCTACCCTCTCGTCGCAGAGGCGGGCGACGACGATGGGAGCGGCCGGGGACGCCTCGGCCGCCGGCGCCTCGGGCGCCGGGGGCGGTGCGAGATCGGGCCGCGCGGCGAGGGCCCGGACGCCGGCCAGGGATGAGGCGGCCGGCAGGGCGTCGGGCCCGGGCTCGGCCGGCCGTTCCTCCGGGAACGCCGCGCCCGCGATGTCGCTCAGGGATGTCCCGTCGACCCGCCCGGTCTCGAAGAAGAGGGCGTCCCGCTCGTCGATGACGTCCCCGAGCAGGCGACCGAGCTCCGAGCCGTCGTCGTCGGATGCCTCGGACGGCTCGCTCCCCAGGCCGAGGGCCGCGCTCACCGGGTCCACCCCGCCGCCGAGGGCCGACTCCCGCTCGCTCCCGTCCGCGTCCGCCATGTCGCCGGCGCTCGCGATCAACTCCCCCGTCCCCGCCTGCGGGCCTGCATCCGGGAGGAGCGCCAGGGTGGCGGCTCCCAGCGACCCGACTCCGATCACCACCCCGGCCGCGATCCGCCAGCCGGCCTGCGCCCGCCGGCTGCCCGCGTTCAGGCGCGCCCGGACCGCGGCCCGGAGGTCCAGGGCCGGGCGGGAGTCGGGCTGCAGGTCGACGGCGCGCTCGGCGCGCGCGGCGGACGCCTCCAGCGAGCGCGCCTCCAGCAGGGTGCGGGCCTCGTCGAGCAACGCCTTGACCCGCGCCGGTCGCTCCGCGTCGAGACGCGCCCAGAGCGCCGCCACGCGGCCATCCTCCGGGCTGAGCAGCGTCGCCTCGTCGACGAGCTCCTGCGCCTCGTCGAACTTGCCCTCCTGGTCCTTCGATTCGAGGGCACGGGAGGCCGCCGCCACCAGCTCCGCGAGCTTCGCCTCGCGGCGCCGGCGCAACTCGTCGCGGCCGATCTTCTCCCGGTGGCGGGAAGACGCCGGATCGGGCATCCGGTGATTCTAGTGACGGCTCTGCCGCCGGGCAACCCCGCACACGGACGTGTCGGTGGGGTCGACGGCCGGTCCGCCCCCGGCCGGACGCGCGGCGTCAGCGGCCGTCTCGCGATCCTGCCCGGAGTCGCGAGCTGTTCCGCGAATCACGTCACCAGCGCCGGGAGCGTGCGAGCCGGCACTCCGGCGGCGTCACTCCGCCGGCTCGATGCGCAGCAGGGCGCCGTCCTCGGGGTCGTCCGTCAGGACGTAGAGCAGTCCGTCGGGCCCCTGGCGCACCTCGCGGACGCGCTGCCGGAACTCCGTCAGCAGCAGCTCGCGCCGCAGCTCCTCCATGTGCTCGTTGAGGACGATGCGCTGCAGGTGGCCGGTGCCGGGGATGCCCCCCATCTGGAGCGCTCCGACGAAGACGTTGCCCTGCCACGCCGGGAAGCGGTCGCCCGTGTAGACGGCCAGGCCGGCCGCCGCGATGGCGGGCAGCCAGACGACGATGGGCGACTCGAAGCCGTCGCGGGTCGGATGCGATGACACGCGGGCGCCGGGATAGAGCCGGCCGAAGCTCATCAGCGGCCAGCCGTAGTTGCGGCCCGGCAGCAGCACGTTGAGCTCGTCGCCGCCGTTGGGGCCGTTCTCGTGCTGCCAGATGTCGCCGGTCTCGGGGTGCAGCATCAGGCCCAGCGTGTTGCGGTGCCCGATGGTGTAGATCTCCGGCCGGTGGCCCGGCTCGCCGACGAACGGGTTGTCGTCCGGCACGGAGCCGTCGTCGTTGAGGCGCAGGACCTTGCCGCGCAGGCTCGCAGGGTCCTGCGGGGCGTCGAGCAGGTCGCCGTCCGCGGAGCGGATGCGGCCGCCGGTCGACATGTAGACCTTGCCGTCGCGGCCGAAGGCCACGCGACCGTTGAGCCCCGAGTTGGTGTGGAAGGGCGCGGTGACCACGAGGTCCTCGACGTCGTGCAGCGCGTGCCCCACCAGCCGGCCCCGGGCGAGGGCCGGGGAGCCGCGGCCGTCGTCGTGCCCCTTGGTGTAGGTGACGTAGACCAGCCGGTTGGCGGCGAACTCGGGATGCACGGCCACGTCCATCAGGCCGCCGTTGCCGTCCGTCCGCACCTCCGGCACTCCGGAGATGGCCAGCCCCACGAGCCGGTCGTCGCGGACCAACCGCAGCCGGCCGTCCCGCTCCGTGATCAGCATCTCGCCGTCGGGCAGGAACGCGATGGCCCAGGGATGCTCCAGCCCGCGCGCCACCACGCTGACGCGGACCCCGTGCTGCTCGGCGGTGTCGATCACCCAGGGGCCGTCGCCGAGGGGCGGCACGGGGACGCCGATGGGGTCGTCCTGGGCGTGGCCGGCGGCCGGAAGCGCGAGCAGGGCGGCCGCGACCAGGGCGGCCGCAGCCAGGGCGGGCACGGGCGGGGCGGCGATGGGTCTGCGCGTCATCGTTGAACCTCCTCGGAGGCGAACTCCTCGCGGGGCAACCTCACTCCGGGCGAATCCTCTACGGGAGCGGCAGGAGCGGCTCGACGCCCTCCGGCAGGTGCTGGTCGAAGGCCGCGAGCACCGCGGCGTCCGCCGCGTGCGCACCCATCAGGCCGACGACGTCCACCAGGTCCTGGAGCCCGAACGCGCGCTCGGCGCGGGCGTAGGTCCCGGCGCCGACGTTGTGGTCGCCGAAGAGCTCGCGCCCGAAGGCGATGAGCGCGGCGTCCTGCTCGTCGAGGCCGGCGAGCGGGCGGCCGTGGCGGACGACGTCGATGATCTCCGGCTCGAGGCCCGCCTCGCGGGCCCGCGGCTCGTTCATTGTCCAGTCGTACTGCGAGTCGTGCGAGCGCGCCGTCACCAGGACGGCGAGCTGCATCAGCCGGCGTCCGACCCGCGCCTCGAGCGTGTCCTGGCCCGCGCCGTAGCTGCGGATGACCCCGGGGCCGATCCCGGACGGCGAGAGCATGCGCCCGTACAGCTCGGCCACCGACGTGCGGCTGCCCGGGCTCCGGAGCGGCACGCGGCTCCGCGAGTCGGGATGGATGTCGTCGGGGTGCGTGAACGGCAGGGGCAGCGACTGCCGCCAGCCTTCCGGCATCCGCTGGTTGAACGCGGTGAGCGTGGCCGCGGTGGACGCGTAGCGGCCCATCACGTCGACCACGTCGACGAGGTTCGTCTTGCCGAGGAGCGCCAGGGCCCGCGCGTAGGTGTCGGACCCGAGGGCGCGGGTGCCGAACAGCTCGCGCCCCAGCTCGATGATGATCGCCTGCCGGTCCGGCAGTCCCGCGAGCGGCCTCCGGTGGCGCACGACGTCGATGACGCCGTCGCCGAGCCCTACCGCGAGCGCCTCGAGCTCGTGCAGCGCCCACTCGTAGGGCTGGTCGTACTCGCGCGCCGTCGTCAGCACCGTCAGCTCGGTGAGCCGGCGCCCCATCGGGGCCTCGAAGCGCAGGCTGGCGCCCGAGCCGTGCAGCCTGAGCGCCGCCGCCCCCGTGGGCGCGCCGGCCGGGCTCGCGACCGCGGCGTCGAACGCCTCGCGGCGGGTCGGGTCGAGCTCCTCGCGGTCGATCGGCGGCAGCCGGCTCCGCGACTCGGGATTCACGTCGTCGGGAAGCTGCCCCGCGCGGGCGGCCGGGAGCCCCGCCGGAAGCGCCGCCGCCAGCGCGGCGACGACCGCCGCCCGCACCCATCGCTTCATCTGCATGGCCGCCTCCTCGTGAACCGTATCGGCGCACGCCATTCTAGCCGTTCGTCGCCTGCGCCTCCGCTCGGATTCAGAAGAGCCGGTGGGCCGGGACGGCCCACAGACCCGGAGCCAGCTCTTCCAGCGCTTCGCCGCGGTGAACGACCAGGCCGCCGGCCCACTCGTCGCCGAGCGCCTTCGCCAGCGCCCGGAGCCCCGTGCAGTCTCGCGCGCCGACCCGGGCGCGGTTCTTCACCTCGACGCCGATGGTCCCTCCCTCCGCAGCAATCAGCAGGTCGACCTCCCGACCGGAGCGGGTGCGGTAGAACCACAGCGCCGCGTCGCGGCCGGCGGTGTCGATCCACTTGCGCGCCTCCGCGACGACCAGGGTCTCGAACAGCGGCCCCGTCAGCTCCCCCCGGTTGCGGGTTCCATGGCGCAGGAGCCCGAGGTCCATCCAGTAGAGCTTGGGACTCTTCACGGTCGCGCTGGTGAGGTTGCGGGCGTACGGCTGCAGCAGCACCACCTGGTAGGACAGCCGCAGGTACTCCAGGTAGCGGCGCGCCGTCGCGGTGCTGACGGCCGCGTCGCGGGCGAGGTCCGCGTAGTTGAGGAGCTGCCCGGTGCGCAGCATCGCGAGGCCCTGCAGGGCGCGGAACGGCAGCAGGTCGGACACCCGGGTCAGGTCGGCGAGGTCGCGCTCGAGCCACGTCTGCCGGTAGGAGCGCAGCCATTCCCGCCGCTCGTCGTCGTCCAGCGACAGCAGTTCGGGCATGCCGCCCCAGGCGGCGAGGTGGTCGAGCGCCTCGATGCGCCGGGCGGCCTCGTCCCCGAGAAGCCGCGGCGGCTCTGCGGCGAGGGTCTCCGCGAACGCGGCCGGGGCCGAGATGAGACGATCGAAGAGAGGGCTCGGCGGCGTCTCGTCGGCCGGGCAGCGCACCTCGGACGCCATCAGCGGCCACAGGTCGTAGACGAACGCGCGTCCCGCCAGCGACTCGCGCACGCGGTCCAGGAGCAGAACGCGGGACGAGCCGAGCAGCACGGAGAACGCGATCTGCCGCTCGTCGTAGGCGAGCTTCACCTTGTCGAACACGCCCGGTTCCTTCTGGGCCTCGTCGACCACGGCCGGTCCGACGGCACGTCCCCAGCTTGCCGTGCGCAGCCCCCGCAGCGCCTCGCGCTCCTCGATGGCGTCGAGGTTGATGTAGCGGAGGTCGCCGTAGAGCTGCCGCGCGAGCGTGGTCTTGCCGGTCTGGCGCGCTCCCGTCAGAACGACGAGTCGGCGCTTGTGGGGGGACGGCAACCGCGCCCCGAGCCAGCGAAATCTCTGCGTTTCCGTTCTCAATGTGAACGATTTTACAGGTAATACAATCACAACAGCGACGATCTGGCAGAGCGATGACCTGGCAGAGCGAACGCGTCACCGGGACAGCATCGCGAGCTGGGGGTGGGATGGCAGCCGCCACCGCTGCCGGTCGCTCCGGACCGTAGCGGACTCCGGAGCGCGACAGCACCGGGATCGCCCGGTCGTACGTGGGCCGCGATCGCGGACGAGCGCCAATACAATCGCCGGAGGTGACTCGCGGGACGATGCTCGGGACGTTGGTGTGGATGGCCGGCGTGGCGGCGCTGGGATGGCTGGCGCTGGTGGCGCTTCTCG
>JAPOWL010000407.1 GCA_026707615.1 Acidobacteriota bacterium
TGGGACGGTGGGGGCTGGGGCCGACCCGGAGCCTGCGACGGGTTGGCGGCGCTAGCCTCCGCCGGCCCGCGGCGCGAGATCGACCGCGGAAAGCCGCTCCCACGCGCGCGAGCCGCCGGGCAGGAGCTCGGCCCGCGCCGCGCCGCGGAGTTGCCGGTGGCACTGCACGCAGGTGGCGACGAGCGTCATGTACGCCGTCGCGACCTCTTCCATGTCGCCCGCCCCGGCCGCCGCCCCCAGGTCCCTCGCCGCCTCCTGGAACGCGCCGGACTGCTGGACGTAGGCCGTCGTCGGCGCCGCCATCCACGTCGACTCCTCGCTGATGCGGAGCAGCTCGCCGGCGTGGCGCCCGACGGCCGGGAAGCGTGCGAGGACGACCGCCTCGAAGAGCTGCTGCGCCCGGTCGAGCTTCTGCCGCATGAGGCTGCCCAGGTTGGGCTGCGCCTCGGCCGGCGCGGCGTTCGGCAGCAGCAAGACGAGGGCCAGGAGTGCCGCCGAAGTCCGGGAGTGTCTGCGCTTCCTTGCGTCCATCATGGGTTGTGCACCTGATCCAGTCCACGTTCATTCGACGACGAGCGGCGCCAGGCACTCGATCTCGGCGGGATCCAGCGGCCACCAGCTCCCGAAGTTCGCGTCCGACGCGGCGATCGGAACGATGGGCGGGAACTCGCCCGGCACGAACGGCTCCCCACCGCCGGCGGCGCCCTGGAGGCGGGCCAGCGCCTCCCGGAAGCGGGCCACGCCGGGGGCCTCGAACCGCGCGTAGTAGAGCTGCCGCGTGCTGCCGGCCCCCGGCCGGCGCACGACGCCGATGCAGATCGGCGCCGGGACCTCGCCGCGCAGCCCCGCCTCCTCCGCGATCTGCAGCACCTCGTCGGGCGGGAGCACGGCGACCGACCGGCGGTACTCCGCGTGCAGCAGGAGGGGCATCGCGGCCACCGTCGGCGAGGTCATCGACTCCATCGTCCGGTTGAAGATCTGGTTGAAGAGATGGGCACGCAACTGGTCCGGCGGTTGGAGGACGACGAAGCCGGGGCCCGGAAGGTCCGGTGCGCGCAGCGCCAGCATCCACTCCGACACGAGGGCGGCGTCGACCGTGTACGGCTCCGCCAGCGTGCTCTGGACGCTGCGCCAGAAGAGCCACCCGAGCAGCGCGAGCGCGACGACGGCGATGGCGGCCTTGCGCATGTCACCCGCCGCCAGAACCGGCCACGTCGCCGGAGATCGGCTCGATCCGCAACAGGGCCCCGTCGTCGGCGTCGGTCAGCACGTAGAGGAGGCCGTCGGGTCCCTGCCGGACGTCGCGGATGCGCTGCCGGAGCTCGGCCAGCAGCCACTCCCGGCGCAGCTCCTCCCCCGCCTCGGTCAGCACGATCCGCTCCAGGTGTCCGGTGCGGGGAAGGCCGCCGAAGCGCAGCGATCCGGCGAACAGGTTGCCCTTCCAGTCCGGGAATCGATCCCCGTCGTAGAAGGCGAGGCCCGACGGGGCGATGGACGGGACCCAGAGGATCGCCGGCAGCTCCATCCCCGGCCGCCACGGCGCCTCGGTCATGCGCTGCCCGCTGTACTGGCGGCTGTAGGAGACGACCGGCCAGCCGTAGTTGCGGCCCGCCGCGATGACGTTGACCTCGTCGCCTCCCTGCGGCGCGTGCTCGCTCACCCACAACTCGCCGCTCCCGGGCCGGAACGCCAGACCCTGGTGGTTCCGGTGGCCGAGCGAGTAGACCTCCGGCCGGTGGTCCGGGAGGCCGACGAAGGGATTGTCGTCGGGCACGGTCCCGTCGTCGCGGAGCCGCAGCACCTTGCCGAGCAGATCGTTCGGATCCTGGGCGCGCAGGGCGTTCTCCGGCGACGACTCGAACGCGCCGCCCACCGTCATGTAGAGCATGCCGTCGGGTCCGAACCCGATCCGCGACGCTCCGCTCCCCGGTGGATCGAGGACGAGCAGGTCCTCCACACCGTCGAGCGCGGCGCCGTCGAGCCGCCCGCGGGCCAGGGCCACCGTCGGCCCCGCCGGCTGCGGCTTCGTGTAGGTCAGGTAGACCAGTCGGTTCGCCGCGAACTCGGGGTGCAGGACCACGTCCATCAACCCGGCGATGCCCTCGGCGTGGACGGCCGGCGTGCCGGCGATCGGCGTCGGATCGAGCGACCCGCCGGTGATGCTGCGCAGGCGCCCGGGGCGCTCGGTGACGAGCATCGACCCGTCCGGCAGGAACGCGAGGCTCCACGGACGCTCCAGCCGCGGCGTCAGCGCCACTACGCGGATCTGGCCGTACTCGGCCGAATCGAGCACGACCGGGCCGTCCGGCAGCGGCCGCGGCGGCACCCCGGGCCGGCGTTCCGTCACTTCCTGCGCCAGCGCGGCGCCGGCGCCGGCGCCGAGGCAGACGCCGGCCAGAATCCATGCAGCCCCGATGGATCGCCAACCTCGCACGGTCCACCTCCCCCGCGGCAACGGCCGTCCGCCGCCGCCGTCTCGCTGATCGTATCGCGGCCTGCGCCCGCGACGCCATCGCCCGCCGCCCCCGGGCCGGTGAGGGTCAGCCCCGCCGCGATTCGGCGGCTGCGGCGTGCTCCGCGCGGCCGGGGCGTCGCCGCCTGCAACGTTCTGTTACACTGACGGGCCATGTTGCGCTCTTGTGCGGTAGTCGTCGTTGCGCTCCTGGTTCTGGAGCGGCCGGCCGCGGCGTACCTCGATCCGGGGACCGGGAGCATGCTGCTCCAGGTGCTGCTGGGCGGGGTGGCGGCCATAGGCGTCGTCGCCAAGCTGTACTGGCGCCGCGTGACGGCTGCAATCAACGGCAGACTGCAGCGGGCCAAGCGCTAGGAGTCTGCGCCGCGGAACGGCGACGCAAGAGATCCTCCCGCGCCCGGACTCCCGACGCGACCGCGAGGTCTGGCATCCGGCACAGACCGTGCGCCCGATGCGTGTGCAGAATTCGTCCGTCCGGTTCGACTCCGGCTCCTTCCGCGATCCCGACACCCGAATCTTCCATCACGACGGATCGGTGTACCGGTGCCTGTCGGCCCGGGCCCTCAGGGACTGGCGGCAGCTCGCCGGGACCGGCTTCTACGAGCGTTTCGTCGCCGAGCGCCGCGTGATCCCGACGCGGGAGGTCACGGATTCCGGCTCGCTGCCGCCCCTGGACGGGCGCTGGGCGGCCGTCCTGGAGCACGAGCGCCTGCCGTTCGTGTCCTATCCGTACGAGTGGTCCTTCGGCATGCTCAAGGATGCCGCGCTGCTGCAGCTAGACGTGACGCGCGCGGCGCTCGACGAGGACATGACGCTCAAGGACGCCACGGCATTCAACGTGCAGTGGCGCGGCGCGCACCCCACGTTCATCGACATCGGGTCGTTCACGGCGTACGCCGCGGGTGAGCCCTGGGCCGGCTACCGGCAGTTCTGCGAGACGTTCCTCTACCCGCTGCTGCTGCAGTCGTACCGCAACGTGCCCTTCCACCCCTGGCTCCGAGGCAGCCTGGAAGGGATCCCGGCGGCGCAGTGCAGCGCCCTGCTCACCGGCCGCGACCGCCTGCGGCGCGGCGTGCTGGCGCACGTCGTCCTGCAGGCGCAGGCGCAGGCGCGCTACGAGGACGCGGCGGGCGACGTCAGGAGCGAGCTGCGCGCGGCCGGCTTCGGCGCGGGGCTCATCAAGCACAACATCGACCGCCTGCGCCGTACCGTCGAGCGGCTGCGGTGGACGGTTTCGCGGTCGACCTGGTCGAACTACCAGCGGGAGCACTCCTACGAGGACGCCGATCTGCGGAGCAAGGGCGAGTTCGTCGGCCAGGTCCTCGGCCGCCGGCGGTGGCCCGTCGTGTGGGACCTTGGCTGCAACACCGGCCACTACTCCCGCATGGCCGCGCGGCACGCGGACCACGTGCTGGCCCTGGACGCGGACCACCTCGTCGTCGAGCGCCTGTACGAATCGCTCAAGGCCGACGGGCCCGACAACATTCTGCCGCTGCTGGCGGACCTGGCGGATCCGTCGCCCGGCCTGGGATGGCGCGGCCGCGAGCGCCTGCCGCTCGCCGAGCGTGGCCGGCCCGCGCTCATCGTGTGCCTGGCCCTGGTGCACCACCTGGTGATCGGCCGCAACATTCCGCTGGACGATTTCGTGGCTTGGCTCGCGCAGTTCGGCGCCGAGCTGGTCCTGGAGTACGTCGGCCGCGACGACCCGATGGTGGAGCGCCTGCTCCGCAACCGGCGGGACCAGGAGCTCGACTATTCCGGCGAGGCGGTGCGTGCGGCGCTCGAACTCCATTTCGGCGCCGTCACCCACGCTACGCTGCCTTCCGGCACGCGCACGCTGTACCACTGCCTGCCGAAGACGCCATGACCGGTCCGCGCACCTCGACCTCGGGCCTGCCCGGCTGGGCGCGTGCCGCCGACGGACTCACCGTCGTGCTGGCTCTGGCGGCCTCGTACGTGGCGGCCTTCGGCGGCGTCCGCATCGGATCGCTGTTCTCGATGTCCACGCCCTGGCGGGCATTGATCGCGCTGGCCGTCGTCTGCGGCCTGCGGCACTTCTTCGTCCGCCGTCCGCCGCTCCATGCGCGGATGCTGCACGCGCCCATGGTGGGCCGACTGCGCGCCGCGCTGCCGTCGCCGCCGCCGGCGGCGCCCGAGACCGTCCCGGAACGCCGCCTCCAGGCCCTGCACATCGTCGGTCTCTGGTGCCTTGCCGTGGCGCAGCCGGTTCTCGATCTCGTAGGCAGCAGCCCCGAGTTCTTCATCGCGCACGACGCCCGGCCGGGCGACCTGCTGGTCCTCGTGGCGCTGCTCTGCCTCGGCGGGCCGGCCGCCTGCCTGCTCGTCGTCCGACTGGCGGCGCTGGCCGGGGGCCCGCGCTGGCGCCGCCGCACGGTGAACGCGGTCGTCGCCGGCCTGGCCGCGACGGTCGTCCTCCTGGCGCTCAAGCCGCTTGGCGGCGCGGCGGGCGGCTCGCTGATCGCGACGGCCGGGCTGGCCGGCGCCGCGGCAGCCGGAGCCTATCGCCGGTTCGCGCCGGTCAGGCTGTTCGCCACCTTCCTGGCTCCGGCGGTGCTCGTCGTGCCGGGGACCTTCCTGTTCACGCCCGGCGTGAGCCGCCTGCTGGCACCGGCGGAAGAGGTTGCGGCGATCGAGGGCGTGCGCTTCTCCGCGACTCCCCCGATCGTCTTCGTCGTGTTCGACCAGTTCCAGCTTGCGGCGCTGCTGGACCGCGACGGCAACATCGATCGCGCGGCGTTTCCCCACTTCGCGGCGCTGGCCGAGGACGCGACCTGGTTCCGCAACGCGACCGCGGTGGCGGGTCTGACGACGTACGCGGTGCCTGCCGTGCTCACGGGCATGCGCCCGGCGCAGGATCGCCTCCCCGTGGCGGCCGACCATCCGGCGAACCTCTTCACGCTGCTGGGCAGCCGGTACGGAATGCACGTGGAGGAGCCGCTGACCGATCTGTGTCCGGAGACGCTCTGCCCTCCCGACCGCGCCGCGCTCGGCGCCTGGCTCGCGGCCGTGCTGCGGGACCTGGCGGTGGTGTACCTGACCGCCGTGCTGCCGGACGATCTGGCCGCGCCGCTGCCGCCGGTCGATCAGAACTGGAAGGACTTCGCCGCGAACGAGGCCAGCGAGACGTTCGGGGACCGCTGGCGGGCGGCGCGCGTCGACGACCGGCGCCAGACCGTCGACCGCTTCATCGCCGGGATCGACGCCGGCCCGGGGCCGACGCTCCACTTCCTGCACGCGCTGCTGCCGCACGAGCCGTTCCTGTACCTGCCGACGGGACAGCAGCTCACGTTTCAGCGGCACCTGGTCGGCCTGCGGGACGGCAGGTGGAACGAGGATCGGTGGGCAGCGGCGGTCAACTACCACCGCTACCTGCTGCAGGTGGGATACGTGGACACCCTGCTCGGACGCCTGGTGGCGCGCCTGCGCGAGGTGGGTCTCTACGACGACGCCCTGCTCGTCGTGGCCGCGGACCACGGGGGCAGCCTGCAGCCCGGCCGTGCGTTCCGGCGGCCGACGGGTCCCTCGTTCGCGGACGTCGCCGCGGTGCCGCTGTTCATCAAGCGGCCCGCGCAGCGCCGGGGCGCGATGGTCGAAGCGAACGTGGAAGTGATCGACATCGTGCCGACGCTGGCGGCCCAGCTCGGGATCGAGCTGCCGTGGACGGCCGACGGCTCGAACATGCTCGACCCCGAGCATGCGCCGCGCGCATCGAAGGTGATGTACTACGACGGCGCGGCGCGGAAGCTGGAACGGCCCGGCGACCTGCGTGCCGCCCTGCTCGAGAGCGCGTCGCAGAAGTACGAGTGGTTCGAGGCCGGCGACCTGCTCGGCCTTGGCACCCCGGACCGGCGGTACGACGATCTGATCGGCCGCGCCGCCGGACCCCTGCTGGCCCGGCAACCGGCCGACTTCGAGGTCGTCGTGGATACGCTGCCCCTGCTGCAGGACGTGGACCCGGAAGGCGACTTCGTCCCCGCGCACATCACGGGGGCCGTGGCCGGTCTTCCCGACGGGGCCCCGCCGCCGCTGCTGGCGATAACGGTCAACGGACAGGTGGCGGCGGTGACGCGGCCCTACGCGTTCCCGGTGGTCGGCCGGCGCGGGGCCTGGGAGGCGGTCATCGATCCGCGCCGGCTCGTTGCGGGCGCCAACTCGCTGGAGGTGTACGAGGTCCGCGAGGAAGCCGACCGCGGCGCGGTCACCCTGGCCGCCACCGGCGGCGAGCGGGCCGCCCACAGCCGGCCGAACCTGGTTCGCCAGGAAGAGCTCGAGCTGCTCGGCGGGCGGGCCTCCGGCCTCTACGGCACCGAGTGGGCCGGCACCAGGCCGTTCCGCTGGACGAACGGGGACGCGCGGCTGGTGGTCCCGCTCGATCCGGACGAGCCCCCGTCCACGCTGGCGGTCGAAGTGCGGATAACGGGTGGGCCGAAGCGGCTCGGCATCGCGATCGACGGGTGCACGCTCGTCGAACAGACCATCGACGGACGCTGGAACGCCGATCTCGATCTTGCCGGCTGTCGCCTGGCGCCGCCCGAGCTGGAGATTGCGCTCGCGAGCGATACGCACGTCCCGACTACCCGCGACAACCGTACGCTCGGCGTCGCCGTCAGCCGGATCGAGTTGCGCGGCGCCGGTTCCGGCCCGTAGCGTCCGGAGGCGAACGGCGCTACGGGGAACGGCCGTTCAGGCGGGATCGGCGGCGCCGGCCGGTCACCGCGCCCGCCGTCGCCAGCGCCAGGCCGCGAGCACGCCGATGAGCGGCGCGCCGACCCACAGCGGATCCAGCGCCCGCCCGGGAGCATCCGACGGCGCGGGCGCCGGCACCGGCTCCGGGGCGTCGGACGTGGCCTCCATCCGGAAGCCCTCGAGGTTCATCGTGGTGAGCGCCGGGCGCGACTCGTTCCAGCGGACGAACTCTTCCATATCCGCCGCCGCGGTCTCGATGTCGGTGCGGATCGCCGCCTCCATCGCCGCGCGGTAGGAGTCGAGCGCGGGGCCCGGGATGTTCATCTCCGCCCCGCGCTCGAGCACGTAGCGGAGCAGCCGGGGGTTGCCGCACGTGTGCATCGAGCAGCCGACGCCGTGGGCGGCGACGCTCTCGACGTGCTCGCGGAGCAGGCGCTCGGTCGTCTCCTCGTCGGCCTCCCAGTAGCCCTTGCGGATCGTCTCGACCATCCGGCCGGTGATGTCCTGGTAGGCGTGGGGCGAGTGCTCGTCGAAGAACGCCCGGAGGTCGAGGTCGTGCTTGTCCTCCACGTACACCGCGAACGACTCCTGCCACATCCCGTCGTCGACCGTCTCGGGCATCGTGGCGTCCCAGCCCCAGAGGTACTCGACGAACGCGCGCATCTCGCCGGCCCCGGCGTAGCCCTCCCGCTGCATGCCCTCGATCCAGGTCGGGTTCACGTAGCGCGTCCGGAACTCCGCCCCGAGGAACTTGTCGATCGACGTCATCTCGGGCCGGCCCGGATCGCGCGTGTTGGTCACGACCAGCTCGGGGCTCTCGCCGTCGATGCTGCGAACCGCCGCGGCCAGCCCGCCCGCGTACATGAAGAAGTCGTCGTTGTCGAGAGCGCCGTAGAGCATGGTGGAGCTGCTGTGCACGACCTTCTCGGTGCCGGAGAGGGCGAGGCGGAAGACGTCCTCCATGGGCTCGCCCCAGAAGCCGTTGCCGAAACCGTGCCCCAGCTTCGAGAGGTACTCGTCGGCCATCGGCCGGTCGCTGTCCCACGTCCCGCTCGCGGCCGCGATGCGCGACGTGTTCAGGTTGTACCTCCCCGGCGGCTCGTCGAAGATCCGGACGCCGGCGCGACGGTCCGCGTCCTCCTCGGAGTAGCCGCGCTCGACCAGGGCGGCCTTCGTCGCCAGGTAGTGCCGGCGGACGTGGTTCTCGGCCTCCTCCAGCACCTTCACCCGCTGCACCGCCTCGTCCATCAACCGGGTGACGTTGTTGAACATCCCCTCGGCCGCGGAGGCGATCACGATGTCGACGCGCGGGCGGCCGAGCTCGTGCCGCGGGACCACCTCCACGTCGACCACCTTCCCGCGGGCATCCCAGACCGGGCGCGTGCCGAGGAGGTGGAAGATCTGCGACTCCAGCACGCCCTCGTGGCGCAGGGTCTCCGTGCCCCAGATGACGAACGACACCTTCTCCGGATAGCGCCCGTGCTCGGCGACGTGGTCCGCCAGCATGCGGTCGGCGAGGACCACGCCCAGCCGCCACGCGGCGGGCTTCGGCACCTTGTCGGGATCGATCCCGTAGAAGTTCTTGCCGGTGGGATAGGCATCCGGGTTGCGGATCGGCTCTCCCCCGCCGCCGGCCGGGACGTAGCCGCCGTCGAGGGCGTGCAGCAGGTGGTCGAGCTCCCGGGGCCCGGACTCCACGATGCGGCGCTCCATGTCGGCCGCCAGGACCGCCACCCCCTCCGGCAGGAGGCTGCGGTCGACCGAGACGATGGCGTCCACCGTGCTCGCCCGCATCTCCGGCTCGGGGGTGCGCCCGAAGGCGTGCAGGCCGTACGGGATGTTCTGCCCCTGCAGCTCCCGGAGGTAGGCCTCGACGGCGTGCAGCGCGTCGTGGTCGATCTCCGCCCCCGTCCCGAGGTCCAGATCCAGGTCCTTGACCATCCCGAGGTCCGTCGCCTGCTGCCGGAGCTGGTCGGCGTACGCCTCGGCGAGCTGCTCGTTCTTGTGCACCGCCTCGTGGTAGTCGTCGACGCTCTCGCTCAGGGCGGCCAGGTCGGGAAGCAGCTCGCTCTCGACGAACGGCGGCACCATGTGGTCGACCAGGGTCGCCATGCCGCGCCGCCGCGCCACCAGCCCCTCGCCGACGACGTCGACGTTGTAGGCGTACAGGTTGGGAAGGTCGGCGATCAGCGCGTCCGGAGCGTCGGCGGCCGAGAGGCCGAGGTCCTTGCCGTCGAGCCACTCGAGCGTGCCGTGCGTCCCGAGGTGGATCACCGCGTCGGCGTCGAACCCGACCGGCTCCTCCGCCCGCAGCCAGGAGTACGCGGCAACGTACTGGTGGTGCGGCGCGAGGTCGTCGGCGTGGTACAGCTGCTCGGCGTCCTCGCCCCAGCCCCGCGCCGGCTGCGGCAGCACGGCTACGTTGCCGAAGCGCAAGGCAGGAATGATCAGGCTCCCGTCCGCGGCCATGAGCGACGCTTCGGCCGGATCGCCCCAGTCGGCGATCACCTTGTCGCGAAGCTCGGGGACGTAGCCCTGGTTCAGCCAGCGCCGGTAGTCGCCCGGCCAGACCCGGGCGGCCCCGCCCTCCCCGAGCATCGCGGCCAGCTCGCCCGGCGCGTAGCCGCCCACGTTGCGCGCCCGGTCGAGGATGCCGTCGAGCAGGGCGTCGGCCGTCAGATCGGATGCGGGGCCTCCGAGGTCGTAGCCGGCCGCCCGCATCCGCTGGAGGACGTTGGCCAGGGACTCGGCGACGTTCAGGTAGCTGGCCCCCACCCCCGCCTTGCCCGGCGGGTAGTTGTAGAAGAGGATCGCCACCCGCTTGTCGGCGTTCGGCGTCGCGGCCAGGGCCGCGTAGCCGAGGGCCCGGCTGACGGCCATGGCCACGCGCGCGGGGATCGGCCGGGTGGCGACCATCGTCAACCCGGTGTCCGGATCCGTGCGTTGCTCCTTGCTCCCCACCACCGTCGGCGCGACGAGCCCGGCGAGCTCCGGCACGGCCACCTGGAAGGTCCCCTCGAACATCGAGAGGCCCCGCGCCGACTCGCGCCACTCCGCCTCGCTCCGGCCGTAGAGGCTGATCAGGCTGAGGACGGGGATGTCGAGCTTCTCGAGCGACGCTCCCGCCTCGGGCCCCGCGAAGCGGAAGAGGAACGCCAGCGCGACGTCGGCGCGCGCAGCCCCGTCCGGGTCGAGCAGCAGGGTCTCGAAAGCGATGCCGGCCGGGTAGCCGAAGACCGGAATCGCCTCCGCGCCCTGCCGCTCGATCTCGGCGACGACCGCGTCGATGAGGGCCGTGTCGCCGTCGTCGAAGTTCGAACCGTAGAACCCGAGCGCCACCCGCGGCGCCCCCGGCCGGAGCTTGCCGGCGCCGCGGCGCCACGCGTCGAACGCCTCCCAGGTGGCGAACGCGCGCCCCCCGGAGCCGAGGGCCGATCCCGGGGCTTCGGGATCCGGGTAGTAGTAGCCGGCTTCCAGGCTCGGCCGGGGTTCCGGAGGAGACAGCCCCTCGATGCCCGCGGCGGCCAGCACGTAGCGGAGCAACCCCACCTGGTTGGCGTGGCCCGAGTGCTCCCAGTAGGCGCGGGCGCGGG
>JAPOWL010000241.1:0-5830 GCA_026707615.1 Acidobacteriota bacterium
CGGACTTCGCGGCCCACTCCCGGTCCTTCGCCCTCGGCGGCGAAGCGGTGAGGCGCCGGCAGGAACTCGAGGGCGCGGTCGAGCGCGCCCGCGCCGACGAGCGCACGGTGGTGCTCGACTTCCAGGTCGAGAAGGAGGACACCGTGTACCCCATGGTCCCGACGGGCGCCCGCCTGCAGGACATGATCCGGCGGCCCGAGCAGGAGGCTGACGGCGACCCCGAGTCCGAGGAGGAGCCGGTGGCCGCCGGCCGCACGGTCGAGTGGTGAGGTCGTGACCGCGGGCGCGGACGGCCGGATCCGGCCGCACATCTTCGTGGTGTGGGTGGAGGACCTTCCCGGGGTCCTGAACCGCGTCACCTCGCTCTTCCGCCGCCGCGGCTTCAACATCGAGTCGCTGAGCGTCGGGCCCGCGCGCGCCCCGGGGGTCTCCCGGATGACGATCGTGGTGCGGACCGACGCGACCACCGCGCGCCGCATGCGGGTCCAGCTCTCGCGCCTCGTGAACGTGCTGCGCGCCGACGACATCACGAACGAGCCCGCGATCCATCACGAGCTCGCGATGTTCAAGATCCAGGCAACGGGCGAAGAGCGCACCCAGGTGATCCAGCTCGCCGGCGCCACCGGGGCCCGCCTCGTGGACATCGCGCCGGAGTCGGTGGTGCTCGAGGCGACCGCGTCGCCGGCAAAGATCGACGGGCTCGAGGAAGTGTTGCGCCCGTACGGGATCGTGGAACAGGTCCGGACCGGGCTGGTCGGGATGGCGCGCGGGGCCGCGAGCGTCATGACCGATCCCGACGCCCGCAAACCTCCGAAGCGCCGACGGGCCTCATCGGACGAGAAGGGCGGGTCGCACTCTGTCTAGTCTCCAACCGAAAGGCTGAAACCGCGGCGCGCGGAGCACTTTTTCCCGGCGGACGAACGTCTCCGCCACTCACCGGAGGATTTCCATGGCCAACATCTACTACGACGACTCCGCAGACCTCGATCTGATCCGTGGCAGGAAGGTCGCGGTCTTCGGTTACGGCTCGCAGGGCCACGCGCACGCGCTGAACCTTCGGGACAGCGGCGTGGAGGTGCGGATCGCCCTCCATGCCGGGAGCCGTTCCCGTGGCCGCGCCGAAGCCGACGGACTCAAGGTGGTCACGGGTCCGGAAGCGGCCGCCTGGGCGGACGTCGTCACCATTCTGACGCCCGACACCACGCAGGCTGCGATCTACGAGGAACAGATCGCGCCCCATCTCGGATCCGGCAAAACGCTGATGTTCGCTCACGGGTTCAACATCCGCTTCGGCACCATCCGTCCGCCGGCGGCAGTGGACGTCTCGCTCATCGCCCCGAAGGCTCCGGGACACCGGGTCCGGGAGCTCTTCATCGAGGGAGGCGGCACCCCGGCGCTGGTGGCCGTCGAGCAGGATGCCTCGGGGCAGGCCCTGGCGCTTGCGCTTTCCTACGCCAGGGGCGTTGGACTGACCCGGGCGGGGGTGATCGAGACGACGTTCGCGGAAGAGACCGAGACCGATCTCTTCGGGGAGCAGAGCGTCCTCTGCGGCGGGGTGAGCGAACTGATCAAGGCGGGCTTCGAGACGCTCGTCGAAGCGGGGTACCAGCCGGAGATCGCCTATTTCGAGTGCCTCCACGAACTGAAGCTGATCGTGGACCTGATGTACCGGGGCGGCCTCAACTACATGCGCTACTCGGTGAGCGACACCGCCGAGCACGGCGACTACACGGGCGGCCCCCGCGTGGTCACCGACGAGACCCGCGCCGCGATGCGCCGGATCCTCGCCGAGATCCAGGACGGCACCTACGCCCGCAACTGGATCGCCGAGGACAAGGCCGGGCGGCCCTGGTTCATGGCCCAGCGGAAGCAGGAGCAGGGCCACCCGATCGAGAAGGTGGGCGCGGAGCTGCGCGCAATGATGCCGTTCCTCGACGCCGTGACCCTCAAGGAGCAGGTGTAGGCGCGGGGCGCCCGGCCGCGGCGCGGAGCACGAGCACGAGGAGCATCGGCCAGCCGACGTATCGCTCGGCGCGGGGATAGCGGCGGGCGAACGCCGCATCGGGGGCGTGCTCGCCGACGTCTTCCAGCGCGAAGCCCGCCCGGACCGCGGCCATGACGACCTCCCCGCAGCGGTAGCGGACGCTGCCGGGAGTTTCGATCGCGCCCGTGTCGGGGTCGGTGAAGCGCGCCCGGCTGTCGCGCAGGAACATCGCGGGGTGCATCGCAGAGACGACCGCCTGGCCGGACGGGCGCAGCACCCGCCGCACCTCGGTGAAGAACGCTCCGAGGTCCCGGAGGTGCTCGAGGACGAGGCCGCTCACGGCGGCGTCGAACGACGCATCGCCGAGCGGCAACGGCTCGTGCAGATCGTGAACGAGGAAGCGGACCGTGGCCGCCGCGACCTTGCGCCGCGCCCGCTCGAGCATCCCGGCCGAGAAGTCCAGCGCCGTGACGCGCGCCCCCGCCTCCGCGAGCCAGGCGGTGTGCCGGCCCGTGCCACAGCCGAGATCGACGACGTCGAGACCGCGCACGTCCCCGAGGGCAGCCCGGACGCACGGTTCCTCGAGCGCCGGCAGCGGGTTCGCGTCGTGGTCGTAGACGAGTGCCCACCGATCGTAGCCGTCGCGCACGCCGGAGAGCGGGTCAGGCTGGCCGGACTCGGGCGCGCCGTTCCCCCGGGAGCCTCCTCGACGCGCGGGCGCCGTGGCGGCGCCGGCGGCTACACGTCGAGTTGCCATATGTCACGTACGAAGTAGCGAGCCATCGCGGCGTACTCGCGCTCGCCACCCATCATTTCGCGGATCCGGCAACTGAATGAGAAGTGTCGTAGCAGTACGCCAGCCACCAGTAGACGCTCTTGGGCCGAAGGTGCGCCTCGGCGACGGCGCGCACGTTCTCGATGCGGATGCGCCTCAGGAACATGGCACTCGCAGGATCCAAGCGACGATCGCGTCCTGCACGGCGGCGTGGACCGCGTCGACGGCGGGAGCGTTCCTCCCCCGAACCCGGAAGGAGTGGTCGCCTCCCTCGACGACGTGCAGCTCGGCCCCCCGGCAGTCGGAGAGAGCCGTGCGCAGCTCGTCGGGCCTGCCGAACGCGTCGCGGCTCCCCTGCACGAAGAGCATCGGCGCGGGGATCGAGGGCAGGTGCGCGGCCCGCAGCTTGTCGGGCCGCCCCGGCGGGTGGAGGGGATAGCCCAGCAGGACCAGCCCGTCGACGGTGGGGGGGAGGCCGGCCTCGGCGTCGCCCGCTACCGCCTGGGACGCGATGCGCCCGCCCATCGACTTGCCGCCGACGAGCAGGGACCGGCCGGCGGCTCGAGGGCGGTCGCCCACGACGCCGATGACCGCCCGGTAGCACCCCTCGAGGCGCGGCGCCGGGTCCGGCACGCGGCGGCCTCGCTCCATGTACGGGAAGTTGAAGGTCACGACCTCGATGCCGCGGCGCGCCAGGCCTTGCGCGAAGCCGGTCATGAACGGGTGCGTCTGGGGCGCGCCCGCCCCGTGCGCCAGGATGAGCGTGGCGGCGGGGCCGCCGGTGCTCCCCGGCGGATAGACGAGCGCGCCGACCGTCCCGCCGTCCGGGAGCGTGATGGCAAGGGGTTCGGCCATCAGCTCACGCTTGCCAGGAAGCGCCCCGCCGCAGCGCGAATCGCATCGGTCCACGCGTGGCCGCCGTCGAAGACGAACGGGGTGACGCGGGCCTCCACGCGCTCGAGAAACGCAAGGTCGGCCGTCATCTTCTCCTCCGTGTACCACGCGTCCGTCGTGCCTCGTCCCACGAGCACCGGGGGCCAGTCGCCGCCGGGCTCGTCCATCAGCTCCGGCGGGACGTCGCCGGCCAGGGCGATCACGCCGCGGCACGGATGGCCGGCCCGTCGCGCGGCGCGATAGGCCATCGCGACACCCTGGGAGAAGCCGCAGTAGACGACGCGGCCCTCGGTGTCGCAGTCCCGTCGCACCGCGCTCACGACGTCCCGGACGTAGGCGATGTTGTCGGCCTTCGCGAGGTCCCGATCCTGCCGCGTCATCCAGCTCCCCACGACGTGGCGGCGGTCGGCGCTGTAGTGCCGGTGCAATGCCTGTACCGCGACCCGCACCCACCTTGCGCTCCCCGGAATCCGTCGCAGGTCGGCGAGGTGGCGCTCGGCGTGCTCGCCGTAGCCGTGGAAACCGACGAGAAGCGGCGCGGGGCCGGGCCGATCGGCCGGCTCGACGAGATAGCGACCGTGGACCCGGGCCGCGATGGTTCGCACTGCGACCGAGGGGGGCGCTCCGGCGTCGGCAACTGGCGCGGCCACAGCCCGTACTCTAGGAGCTTGCGCCGCAGTACGGCAACAGAGTGGAGTGCCGTGGCGCAAGCTCCTAGGCCGGTGGGGGCTGGGGCCGACCCGGAGCCTGCGACGGGCTGGCGGCGCTAGGAGTCTGCGCCGTAGAACGGCGCGGACTCCTGAAGGATTGGGTTGGGCGCCGAGCGGAGCCGCAGGCGACGAACGGCGGGCTAGGAGCTTGCGCCGCAGATTGCCAACGGGGCGAGTGCCGCGTCACAGGCGCGTGAGCTGGAACAGGAAGAGCAGACCCACCGCCACGCAGTAGAGAGCCGCGCTGAAGCCCACGTTCCCGCGGGCGATACGCCAGTTGCTGATGCCGTAGCGGCTGCTCAGCACCATGTTGATCCCGGACATCGGGTTGACCGCGCAGCCGAGGCCCCAACCCATCGCGAACGCCGTCGCCAGCAGGGTGGGGTCGGCATCGATCGTGGCGGCCAGCGGCGCCGCGACCCCCACGATGACGACGGGGTGGATGCCGACCAGCGACGTCACGAAGAAGGCGAGCAGCAGGAGGCTGGCGTGAAGGGCGTCGAGGCGGGCGACCGGCATCCAGCCGTCGGCGCTGGCGGCGGCGGAGATCAGGCCCGCGGCCATCACGCCGGCGCTCAGGAACAGCGCCAGCTCCGTCCCCATCTGCGGCGCCCGCGTCGCGACGTAGTCGGCCAGCCCGGCCCGCAGCGTGCGCAGGCCGCCGCGCCGGATCAGCACGCCGGCAACCAGCAGCGGCGTCAGGACGGTGATCAGGGTCAGGACGGAGTAGCGCGACGTCGCGGCCGCCGTGGCGAGGACGGCGACGCCGAGCGTCACGGGCACCCTGAGCGACTCGAGGTGCACGGGGTAGCCGCGGAAGCACTCGATGTCGGGTGACCGGCTCCTCCGCGCGCGCCAGTACAGCAGCAGGCAGGCGACCCCCGCCAGCGGCAGGCCGAACGCCGCCATCACCAGCGCGTTCGACCCGGGCGTCGACGCCAGGGCGAGGGCCACGCCCCCGATGAACGGCGAGTAGAAGGCGACGGCGCTGAAGGCGCGGCTCATGAGCTGCGCCTGGTCGAATCCCAGGCGCCGCGTGCGCGCCAGGCGGTCGGCGATGAGGATGACGGCCGAGATGTTGATCACGGCCCCCAGCGCATGCACCCCCAGCATGCTCTGCAGGTAGGCGCGTCGCCCGCGCGGCAGCTCCGGCTCATCGGCGCGCGGCGGCCGGTTGAGGAGCCGCAGCAGCGTAACGGAAGCGAGCATCGAGAGGATCGGCTGGTTCTGGCCGAGGAGGCTCTCGAGACGCGGCGGCGTCCCGTGGCCTGCCGCCCACGCCAGCGCGACGAGCCCGGTGGCGATGAACACCAGGGACTGCAGGCGCTGCCAGCGGTCGATGCCCGGCCAGAGGAGCGCCAGCGCGGCCCACGCGGGCAGCGCCGCCGCCACGACGGGGACGGCGGGCCAGACGACGCCCGCCATCGCGAGGCCCAACATGCCCGCGATGGCCGCACCCGCCGCGCG
>JAPOWL010000241.1:5840-10762 GCA_026707615.1 Acidobacteriota bacterium
GCCCGCGCGCCCCTGCGGGCGCGTGGGGAGTCCCGGCAGGCGCGAGACTCCTGCATCGCGCGTACCGGGGCGGAGACTCCAGGCTGCCAACGGCGGTTCAGGTGGTGAGTGGTCGGGGCGCCGAGGTTCGAACTCGGGACCTCCTGCTCCCAAAGCAGGCGCGCTACCAGGCTGCGCCACGCCCCGCGGGACCGACCCCAGTATCGTAGCGCATCCGCCGGCTCGGGTCCGCGCAGACTGCCGACGCGCTCCCGCTAACGGCGGTGGTCGAAGGTGTGCTCCACCTCGATCGCCCTGGTGCCGGCCAGCTCGATGACGTTGTCTCCGGTCAGGCGCTCGCCCAGGGCGCCGTACCGCGCCTCCACGTCCGGCGGCTGGGGCGGCAGCGGGAACTGCACGCGGATGCGGACCGCGCCGGGAGGCCAGTTGAACGTATTGATGCGGGTCCAGTACTGCCCGTCGCGAACGGCGGCGCGCCCCGCACTCTGCAGGTTGGCCGCCGGCCACTCATCGGCCGGGGCGCGCTCGGCCAACTCGTGGACGACCTCGTAGTTGACGCTCGCCCCGTCCGGAAGATCCGTCGCCCCCTCGATCCAGAGTTGCCGCCACTCGGAGCGGTGCGAGACTTCCAGACGCACCGTCTCCGTGCCCGCGGCGCCGGGGGCGGGGTCCGCTGGGCCGCAGGCCGGCCCGGTGGCGGCGATCACCCCCGCCGTCACGAGCCGCAGAAGCCGTCCCAACCGGCCGTACCCTCCCATGACCTCGCGATTATAGTGAGGGTGATGGCCGGCCCTCCCGCCCTGCCCGCGCATCCGCCGCCGGATCGGCGAGCCATCGTCGGGGTGATGGGTTCGGGGCGGGATCCGCACACGGCTCGCGCGCATCGTGTCGGCGCCTGGCTCGCGCGGGCCGGCTATCACCTGCTGACGGGCGGAGGCGCCGGGGTGATGGCCGCGGTCACGGAGGCCTTCGTCGGCGTTCGGAAGCGATCGGGCCAGGCCATCGGCGTGCTGCCGGCCTCGGCCGGCGAACCGGGGGCGCCCGGGCCGGGTTCGGCGCCGCCCGGCTATCCCAACCCCTGGGTCGAGATCGCCATCCGGACCCATCTCGACGCCCGCGGCTCCCGCGGCGGCGACGCCGATTCGCGCAACCACCTGAACGTCCTCACGTCCGACGTCGTGGTCGTCCTGCCCGGCGGGGAGGGAACGGCGAGCGAGGCGCGCCTCGCGCTGCGCTACGGCCGCCCGGTCGTCGCCTACCTCGCGCGCCGCTCCGACGTGACCGGCCTCCCGGACGGCGTCCCCGTCGAGACGCGCTTCGACCGCGTGCAGGCCTTCGTCCGCGCGGCGTGCCGCCGCGGGACGCCGCGCGACACGCTCACGCGCTGACGCTCCCCGTCTCGAGCCGGCGCCGGACGGCCGCGAGGGCCACGGCACCCACGAAGACCGGCATCGCCCGGTCGATCTCCTCGAGCGAGGGATAGGTGGGCGCGATGCGGATGTTGGTGTCGTCCGGGTCGCGGCCATGGGGGAATGTCGCCCCGGCCGGGGTGAGCTTGACGCCCGCCTCCGCGGCCAGCGCGACGACGCGGGACGCAAGCCCGGGCGGCGTCTCGAACGACAGGAAGTAGCCGCCGCGCGGATTCGTCCACGAGCCGAGGCCTTCCGCCCCGAGCGCCTCTTCGAGGTGCCGCCGGACGAGATCGAACTTCGGGCGGACGATGGCCGCGTGGCGCCGCATGAGCGCCCGGACGCCGCCGGCGTCCCGCAGGAAGCGGACGTGGCGGAGCTGATTGATCTTGTCGGGGCCGATGGTCTGCACACCGAGGTGCTTCGCGAAGGCCGCGAGGTTCGGCGGCGACGCACCGAGGAACGACACCCCGGCTCCGGCACGCGTTATCTTGGAGGTCGACGCGAAGAGCACGACGCTGTCGGCGGTACCGGCCGCCCGGCAGCGGTCCATCACGTTCGCGAGCACAGGCGGGTCGTCGTCGAGATCGTGCACGGCATAGGCGTTGTCCCACAGGATGCGGAAGTTGGGGCCGGCCCGCCGGGCGAGGTGCGCGAAGCGCTCCACGACCTCGTCCGAGTAGACGTGGCCCGTCGGGTTCGAGTACTTCGGGACGCACCAGATGCCCTTGATTCCGGGGTCGGCGGCCACGAGCGCCTCGATGCGATCCATGTCCGGGCCGCCGTCGCCGATCCGCACGTTGACGAGCTCGAAGCCGAGGCTCTCGCTGATCCGGAAGTGCCGGTCGTAGCCCGGCACCACGCAGAGGAACTTGAGGGGGCCCGGCTCCCGGCGCCAGGCGGTCTCCGGACCGAGCGGCCCGTTCAGCCAGGCGTTCAGCACGTACTCGTACATCAGCGTGAGGCTGGAGTTGCCGCCCGCGATCACCTCCTCGGGGCGCAGGCCGAGAAGATCCGCACCCAGCTTCCGCGCCTCCGGAATCCCGGTCAGCCCGCCGTAGTTGCGGCAGTCGCTGCCGTCGTCGAGGCGGTAGTCGCCGCCGAGCACCTCCTCGAGCCCGTCGGACAGCGCCACCTGCTCCGGCCCCGGCTTCCCGCGCGTGAGATCGAGAGCGAGCCCGGCGTCCTTCTGCGCCTCGAACCGCCCGGCCAGCTCGCGCTCGCGCGCCGCGAGCGCTTCCCGGGTGAGACCGTCGAACATGACCGCGAATTATAGCCGCGGCGCGGCCGCAGCAGCGGCGGACCACCGCCCCCGGTCCCGGAGGGACGGCGCCGTGCCGCGTCCGCGGGCGGAGGGACGGCAGGTCGCCCGGCGCGCGCTGCGACGCCGTCAATAGCGGAAGAGGTACTGCAGCTTGGTGAAGAACGCGCGCTGGTGGCGCTGCAGGTCGCGGTTGTCGAACTGCTCGCGATCGAGGTAGATGCCCTGCTGCAGGCGATCGTCGAAGCCGGCGTAGAACACCGTCCCGGCGTTCACACGGTAGGTGACGAGGAGGTTTATGCCCACCTTCCCGTTACCGGTGTCGTGCTCCAGGATGTTGCGGACCAGCAGGCGGTCGGTGAACTGGTAGGTGGTGTAGGTCCGGAGCAGCTTCACGTCGAACTCGAGCGCCCCCGTGCGGGCGTCGGTGAAGCGGGCGGTGTCGAGGCGGAACTGCGTGCTCAGGCGCGTCGTCGGGCGCAGCGTCAGGTTGACGTTGTAGTCGAACATCCTTCCGAGGAACGGGGCGTCGACGAAGCGGATCTGCTCCCCCCAGTCGATGCCGTAGAAGACGGAGACCCGCCGGCTGGACTGGATGCCGTTGCGCATCGAGAAACGGGTCTTGTGGAAGTCGATGCCGTTGAAGCGCTCGAGCTCGCGACGCCCGTCCGCGCGGAAGAAGACGTTGCGCGCGAAGCGCACGTTCACGTCGCCGCGGAACTCCTCGTCCTGCAGCACGCCGGCGTGATCGACGTTGCGCTGGTACCGAAAGCCGGGCCCCCACGAGATGATCCAGCTCTCGGGCCACCATTCGTACTCCAAGTCCGCGTCGAGGCGACGCATGTCGACGCGGCGGACGAAGCCGGCCGCGGTGCCGAACTCGGGATCGATCTCGTGGTACTGCAGCCGGTAGTTGAGATGGCGGCTGTCGCGGCGGAACTGCAGGTCGTAGAGCGGTCCGTTCCGCACCGCGCCGTCGAGCTCGCGGTTCGCCGAGGTTGCGGCCAGGAACGCGGCGCTGTGGGTCTGCCCGATGCGGAAGCGCCCGTCCACGGCCGCGACCCGGCTGAACGAGTCGAGGAACTCGCGGTCCGTCACCAGCGCGCCGACGTAGGACTCGGAGTACATGTCGTAGCGGGCGCGGCCTACCAGGAACTGCGCCGTGCGGCCGAAGCCGTACTCCTGCGGGTCGTCGAACTTGCCGGGCGCCGCGTCGTTGGCGAGCAGGACGCCGAGGGTCGTGTTGCCGACCTTGCCCGTGAGCTTGCCCCCGACCTGCGGGTCGACGATCGTCTTCGTGTGGAGGAGCGTCGTGCGGCCCGGCGTGCGGAAGATCTCCTGCCCCTCGAGGAAGAACGGCCGCAGCTCGGGGAAGAAGAGCGGGAAGCGCTGGTTGGTCTCGATCTGCGGCCGATCGGACTCGATCTGCGAGAAGTCGGGGTTGAGCGTGAAGTCGGCCGTGAGGTTCGACGTCACGCCGTACTTCACGTTCACGCCGAAGTCGGGCTGCGCGGCATCGTCGACGTAGCCGCCGTCGGTCAGCCGGCCGACCTGGATGCCGGTGGCGGTCGGCAGCACCTCCAGGTTGCGGCTCGCCGACAGGCCGCGCAGGCCGCCGATCGTCCCCATCTGCGTCAGCTCGCCCGCGATGCGGCGCGTCACCGGAGACCAGACCACCGTCTCGTCCTTGGTCTGCAGGGTCCGGCTGATCTGGAATCCCCAGCGGTGCTCGCCCTCGCCGCGGGACGGGTAGCGCAGGCTCTTGAACGGGATGGCCATCTCCGCCGTCCAGCCGTCGTCGACGATGCGCCCGCCCGATTCGAACAGCGCGTCCCAGGACCAGTCGCCGCTGCCGCCGACCGGGCCGAAGCGGCGGCGCCCGCCTCGCAGTATCGCGTCCCCCTGGACGCCGTAGGCGTTGACCGAGAAGCGATAGGCCCGCTGCTGGTCGAGGAAGGTGTCGAAGATCACCGCGATCCAGTCGTCGCGCCACGCCTGGTCGCGGTCGACGCGGTTCGCGCGCATCTGGGTCGGATCGCCGTAGTGGGCGTAGAAGGCGAAATAGAGGTGGTCGGCGTCGTACGCGATGCGGACCTCGGTCCGCTCCGTCGGGGCCGCGCCCTCGACCGGGTTGGCCTGGATGAAGTCGGTCACCAGGGTCGCCGAGCGCCACACCGCGTCGTCGAGGCGCCCGTCGATGCGGGGCGGCTCGTCCGTGCGTTGCGCGCGCACGAACGGACGGGCCGGAAGGG
>JAPOWL010000359.1 GCA_026707615.1 Acidobacteriota bacterium
GGGGGCGATACGGCTTCGACGGGGGTGATGGGGTCGCGGGAGGCATGCCGAGCACCATCGACTCGATAATCCGATGGAAAACCCAGTAACTGCGGACACGCAGCTTGCTCTCGCCGCCTAATTAGGCGACGCGTCCACCTCGTTCTCGCCCACGGGGCGGGGCTGGGCGTCATTCAGTGGGCTGGTCGCCGCGCGCCGCACCGACACGCGACGACGAGACGAATCGGGGCTGGCTTCCGGCGGTTTCCGCCGTTCTTCGACGTCCGGAAGCGAGACTTTCAAGAGCGGCTACGCATGTAGATTCCTGCTGCGCCGTACTCTCGGACGCGGGTTCGACTCCCGCCGCCTCCACCACTTTCTCGCCATAAGTCATTGCAAAACAGGCACTTGCAGCCGCACATGGGCGTAGGTCCGCGTTCCACCCCCCATTAGTTCGCGCGGATTCAGCGGATGCCCAGAGCCGTGCGTGGACGCAACTGAACATCCGAGCTCCGGCGCGATAAACCGCCGGAGACGGAGGTGCTGCCACGGCCTGGGCCAGACGGCTGTCAGCGGCAGAGGGGGAACGCTGCGCAGCGCCGTGGCGTCCGTGTTCAGCCGCGGCGGTTCACGTTGGCTTCCAGCGTGCGGATTTCCTCGACCAATGCGTCGAACCGCGGTGCGTCGTCGGCGACGATGGCGGCGGCCCGCATGGCGTCGTAGTCGGCTTGCAGGCCGGGAAGCTGATCGTCGTCGGGGACGAGCCGCAGCCGGCCGTCGAGGCATCGATCGTAGTTGGCGTAGCCGGCGTGGAAGAACACCTTCTTGTGCCGGACGACATCCTCCAGCACTCTGCGGTCGGCGAGCGCGGCCCGGCCGCGATCGTGCGCGGCGAGTCGCGTCAGGTCGAACCAGTGCCGGGAGAGTCGTTCGGGATGGTCCGCAAGCCGTCGTCTGTAGCACTCGACATGGATCAGCGTAGCCTTCTCCCAGAAAGTGCGGACCGGAGAGAGGACCGTCACGGTCGCCGCCGGATAGTCGAGGTCGCAGGTCAGGGCAGCCATGTCGGGAACGATCACGTGCTGCTCGTTCGGATCGATCACATTGCGTCCGCCGAATTCCAGCAGGACTTCACTCCGGACATAACCGTGCGGGTCTTCGACCGCGGACGGATAGGCGAAACGGATCGTCTCGCCGTCGTCGCCGATGCGGATGTCGTGCCGGCCGTCAGCCCCAAGCCGATCGGCGGCGGCGCCGACCGCGGGCGCCACGACGTCGCGGATATGGTCCACGACCCGGCCCTTGAGGCGTTCGCTGAAGAGCCTGATCCGGTTCCGGCTGGTGCCGTCCGCAAAGGGGTCGAAACCGTCGTCGAAGGCCCTGTAGTCGAGGGTGACGTCAACGTCTTCGGAAAACCGGTCGATGATGCGGTAGACCTTGGAGAGTGAGGTGCCGCCCTTGAAGGCCATCGGGTGGGGGTCGGGCATCGAGAAGACCGCCTGGAGAACCCAGCAGACCCAGATGTCCTTCTCCAGAATGATGGCCGCCCGTCCGGACTGGGCGGCGACGGTCCGGAGTATATCGGCGCGCTCGCCGGCATCGAGCGACAGGAAGGCCTCAGCCATCGAGCCTTTCCCCGCCGACGGCGAGCGCCTTGGTCATCCACGCCGGCATGTCCGCCGACCGCAGCCGCTGGAATTCCGCCGGCCCGAGGGCGGCCTCGATCGTGGCCACCGTCTTCGGGCTCACGTTGTTCTTGCCGAGATACCAGAGGGCCGAGAGCGCCGTGCCCGCCGCCTCCCCGGCGAACTGCAGCCGCCGGCGGTTGGACGTGTGGACCATTCTGACGGTGATGTTGGCGATCCGGATAGTGCGGCTCGATGCGCTCGTATGAAACACGGGCGCGGTCGGCACCTGGGTGCTGAGCTTGAATCGGCGCGCGGCTTCCGCGCCGTGGACCTGGACCGTCTCGCCACGGCTCCGCGCGATGGCCTCGACCACCTCGAGGACGTCCGGGACGACAGCGCCCACGAAGCGACTCGTCCGAGGGCGGACGAAGACGCCGCGGGCAACACGCTGAATCTCGCCTCGGCCGGCGAGGCGCGACAGCGTCCGGTCGACGGCGCTGCGCGAGCCGTGCTCCAGAAAGCGCTGGCTCGTGAAGAGCTCCCCCTTCGGCAGCTTGCGTACGCCGGCCCGAACGGCTCGTGCCGTGGATACTGCCTGACGCTCCATTGTCTGAAATACTAGTGGTATTACCGACGCACGTTCAAGAGACGGACGTTGCGTACCAAGCATCCGCGGCCGTTCTGCCGGCGCGCGAACGTCCTCGATGCGTCTCCACGTCGTACCGCTGCTCAACCCGCCGCCGAGGGCGCCCGCCCGCGCGACATCGACGCCAGGCACCGCCGCCGCGCCGCACCGCAGCCCCGCTCTAGCGGACCACTGCCCCCGGGCGGCGCTCGGCGAACCGGAGCCGCCGGACCCCGCACATCTTGCGGTGAGGCTACATGTGGCTATACTCTGCGAACGAGACTCCACCACGGACCGACGAGAATGCCGGTCGGGAGTGACCGCCGGCTGTCGAGGATCCGAAATGGCGAAACAACACCGGTCGAGACGTGAACCGGACGGGACAACGGAGACGCCGGCCGTTCAAGCAGGTCCCGTGACCTCCGCGGGCATTCGCGAACTCAAGGACAACCTGAGCCGCTATGTTCGCCGGGTCGAGGCCGGCGAGCGCATCGAGATCACGGCCCATGGCCGCGTGGTCGCCGAGCTCGTCCAGCCGGGTGCGACGGCGAAGCGCACGTCCGGGCGCTTCGGCGAGCTCGTCGCCTCCGGAGTGATTCGCCCGCCCCTCGAAGCCGGCGACCCGACGGAAGGGTGGCCGGACATCGGGCTCCCGGCGGGCACCGCCGCCGAGCTGATTGACGCCGAGCGTGGCGAAGCGTAGTGACCGAAGTGCCGCCTTCGACCGCGGAGACCGCCGGTGTGCGGTACATCGAGTCCAGCGCGCTGGTCGCCGCGCTTCTCGAGCGTGACTCGGACGCATTGGAGTCGGTCCGTACTCCGGGGCGCAAGGTCACTTCCGCATTGACGATCGCCGAAACCGCACGGGCGATTCTTCGAGCGCGCGCGACCGCGCGGCTGACGGCCGACGAGGAGCGGGCGGCGGTGGGCGCGCTCCTCCGCTTCGAGCTTCGCTGTTACGTGGTCGGCGTCACCGACGCGGTTCTCGGTCGCGTCCGCAGACCGTTCCCGATCGAGCCGATTCGCGCCCTCGACGCCGTGCACTTGGCGACGACGGAGATGCTCGACGAACCGCCTCCGCTGGTCGTGGTCGTGACGCGGGACACTCGGGTTCGCGAAAACGCAATCGCACTCGGGTATGCGGTTGAGTGAGCCGGACGGGACGGCGTCCCGAACGACAAGCGCGGCGCCGGCATCCCGAGCGCGCCCGGCCGACGCCCCGGACCTTGCGCCTCGCCGCCCACCACTCGCTCAGGGCACCGGTCTGATGCGATCTGCCGTGCTGCTGCGCCGGCTTACGGCTCAGTCCGGATCGACGCAGGCGAAGCTGGCCGCTTCGTCGATGCTGCCGGTGCCCTGGTAGCGCGCCACCTGCGGATACGGGCAGAGCGGGCGCGTGCGCTGCTCGGCGCCGTCGACCACCTTCGCCGCAATCAGGTGATCGGGGGCCTCGCCCTGCTCCACCCAGCGCTCGAGGGCGGTCACCGCGTCGAAGCGATCCGGGCCCGGCCCCCCGCGGCAGTGCGCCACCCCGGGCGCCATGAAGAGGCGATAGAAGTCGGTGGCTTCGGCGAGACCGCCCATCGACTCGATCACGCTGTCGTAGTAGTCGATCGCATACTGGCCGGGAATCAGGGCGTCCGCCCATCCGTGGTAGCTGATGAGCCGCCCGCCGGCCGCCTTGAACGCCGAGAGATCGGGGTCCACCGCGTTCAGGGCCGAGGCGAGCGTCTCGTCCGTGCCGATCACCCGGTCGTTGGCGAGGTCCCAGTCGGCGTCGAAGTCGAAGCCGCGCAGGTCGCGGTCGGGATCCTGGAAGACGCTGTAGCGCATGAAGTCGATGGCGCTGCCGCCGGGCTTCTCGACGCCCGACCAGTAGCGCGCCCAGCCGCCGAGGCCGTCGGGCGCCTCGAAGTGCTCGCTGCCGAGCGCGTAGCCCGGGAAGATCCGCTCGCCGGTGCCCGGCCGCGTCGGCCCGGCGTAGATGGCCCGCGCGGCCGCCACCTCGCCCGCGGTCAGGCAGTCGGGGCCGTCGCCGCCTTCGCACACCAGCGTGCCGGGGTCGAAGTCGCACGCCCGCGGGTCGTCGATCAGGCCGTCGACGAGCCCGTCGAGCGCATCGCACGCGGTCATCACCGCCGCGCCCAGCACGGGCAGCTTCGCGCGCGGGAGGTCCTGCGCCGGGTCCCGCGTCGTGGCGAGGCCGGACCACAGCTCGCCGGTCATCAGGCCGATCCAGTAGTTGGCCGGCGCTCCCGCCACAATCCCGTCGTAGTCGTCCGGATAGCGCTGCGCTTCCATCAGGGCGTGGTGGCCGCCCTGCGAGCAGCCGACGAAGTAGGCGTAGTCGGCGGGACGCCCGTAGTAGGCGGCGGTGATCGCCTTGCCGGCCACCGTCGCCTCGTGCTGCGCCCGATAGCCGAAGTCGACGAGGCGCACGGGGTGCCCGAGGGCCCAGCTCCCGTCGAAGCCGCTCGTGCTGGTGTGGCCGTTGTCGGTGGCGACCGCCGCGTACCCGCCCGCCACGGCGGAGGCGAGCTGCGGATAGCGGATGGCGCCCGCAGAGCCGCCGGACCCGATCCCCTGGAAGCGGCCGTTCCACGCCTCGGGCGCCGGCAGCCAGACCTCGAAGCCGATCTCCGACCCCGGCTCGGGCCGCGACACGCCGGCGACGCGGCAGAAGGCGACGTCCTCGACCGTGAAGCCGCGCGAGGAGAACGTCTCGGGCGGCGTGAACGGAGGCGTGACCTCCTCGGCGACGGTCAGGGTGACGTGGGGCAGGCCGAGCGGCGCCTGCGCCACGGCAGCGCAAGCGGCACCCGCGACGGCGTCCTGAGCGCGCACCGGCTTCGATGCCGACCCGATCCCGAGCGCCACACCCGTCGCGGCGCAGATGACTACGGTCAACCGGCAGATGGTGATCATGACTGCCTCGCGGTTACGGTTCGGGCCTCGCTCCATTGGCCGGTCAAGCCTACCGCCCCCGCGCCCGGCGCGCAAAGCACGCGATTGGCTCCTAGGAGCTTGCGCCGCAGAACGTCAACAGAGTGGAGTGCCGCGGCGCAAGCTCCTGGGCCGGTGGGGGCTGGGGCCGACCCGGAGCCTGCGACGGGTTGGCGGCGCTAGGAGTCTGCGCCGCAGGAAATTTTCGCCCCAACATGATGGGCTTTGCATAACAGAAGCCCGCAACATATAGTGGGCGATCCGGCCCAAAAACGTTCTACGGCGCAGACTCCTAGCCCGCGGCAGGCGGGTCGGGTAGCGAAAGATCGACCCGGATCGCGCCGGCCAGGTGGTCCACGGTGTGCACGGCGAGGTACAGGCGCCCGTCGCGCAGGGCCTGCATCTCGGCTCCCGACAGCCGCAACTCCCCCGCCGCCCGCGCGCCGCCCCTCCGCTCCAGGTCGCGCAACACCGGGCCGACCGAGGCGGCGTCCCCTCCGTCGCGGCGATGCAGCGCGGTCAGCAGCACGTCGTCGTCCAGGAGCCCGAACACCGACACGCGGTAGCGCACGACGCGGGTGGCCGGATCGAGCACGAAGCGGAGGTCCGCCGAGAGCCCCTCCGCGGCCCGCACGGAGGCCGCCAGCTCGACGTTCGCCGGCGGCGTGACGAGGCTCGGCGTGAAGTCGGGCGCCAGGCGGTGGCCGGTTGCCTGCTCGTAGGCGTACGCGAGCTCGATGAGCCGCGGTTCCGACCAGGGCCGCCCGAGCAACTCGAGGCCCACCGGCATCCCGTCGTCCGCGAAGCCGGCCGGCACCGTGATTGCCGGCATCCCGGACAGGGCGCTCAGCGTGCAGTTGCTGCCGGACTGGATGGCCCCGATCGGCTGCGCGGTCTGGCGAATGGTCGGGTAGACCAGGGCGTCGAGGTCCCGGTCGTCGAGCAGGGCGACCACGGCGCGGCGCAACTCGTCCCGCCGGGCAAGGCGCTCCCGGTAGTCGTCGCTGTCGAGCGTCTCCACCTCGAGGGACGCCGTCAGCCCCGCCTCCAGAACGCGGTGATAGAGCCCCGTGTCGATGATCTCGGCCAGCGACCGGACGTAGGCGCCGGGCGTGGCCTGCAGGTAGTCGTCGAAGTGGAAGCGGAACTCCTGGCCGATGACCGAGGCGTCCCGCGTGAGCTCGGTGAAGTCCGGATCCTCGATCTCGATCGCGGTCGCGCCGAGCCCTTCCATCTCCTCCACCGCTCCCTCGATGACCTCGCGCACCAGGCGCTCGGCGCCACCCCCGCCGAGCATCGCGGTCACCACGCCCAGCCGCGCCCCCTCGAGTCCGCCGGCGTTCAGGGAGTCGGCGTAGGTCGGCGGCACGTTCCCCTGCGCGGCGCCCGTCGCCGGGTCCGCGGGGTCGACGCCCACCGTCGCATCGAGGGCCAGCGCGAGGTCCTCGACCGACCGCGCGAGCGGACCGCCGATGTCCTGCGTGCGCGACAGGGGCACGATCCCGTCGCCGCTCGCCAGCCCGCGCGTCCCGCGGAGGCCGACCAGGGCATGGTGCGCGGAGGGGATGCGGATCGACCCGCAGGTGTCGCTCCCCATGCCGAAGGCGCCGAAGCTGGCCGCGACGGCGGCGCCCGTGCCGCCGCTCGACCCGCCCGGATTGCGCTCCGGATCGTACGGGTTCCGGGTCTGGCCGCCGAACGACGCGATCGTCGTGATCCCGCGCGCCAGCTCGTGCATGTTGGTCTTGCCGAGGACGATCGCGCCCGCCTCGCGCAGGCGGCGCACCTGCGTCGCGTCGTCGGGAGGCACGGACGTGGCCAGGGCGATCGAGCTGGCCGTCGTCGGCATGTCCGCCGTGTCGTAGTTGTCCTTCACCACGACGGGGATTCCGTGCAGCGGGCCCCGGACGTTGCCCGCGGCGCGCTCGGTGTCGAGTTCCGCCGCGCGTTCCCGGGCCCGCGGGTTGATGACGACCATCGCGTTGATGGCCGGGCCCTGCCGGTCGAAGGCCGCGATGCGCGCCAGGTAGCCGTCGACGAGCTCGACCGAGGTGATGGTTCCGGCCTCGAGCGCGGCACCGAGCTCGCGCACCGACTTCTCGGTCACGTCGAACCGGGCCTGCTCCCCCGGCCCGCCGGCGCAGGCGACACCGAGGCACCCGGCGATGCCGAGCGCGCTGGCTGCACGTAGCATGGACCTTTCCTCCCTGCTGCTCCCGCCGCACGGGCAGATGCGGTGACCGGGACATAATAGTGCGTGCTCGCGGACCGTCCGACGCCCACGCCCTCCCCGGCCCCCGACACTCGCGCCGCCCTCCGGCGGCGGGAGGGCCGGCGGCCGCGCCGCGGCCCGTTGCCGGCCGTGTTCCTGCTCCTGGCGGCACTCGCCGCGCTCACGCCGCCGATCGACGCGCAGGGCCCGGCTCCGGGGCGCGCGACGATCCGGGCCGCGGACCTGCGCCGCGACGTCGCCGACCTCGCCTCGGACGCGCTGCGGGGGCGGCTGACCGGCACCCCGGGGAACCGCGCGGCGGTCGAGATGGTCCGCTCGCGCTTCGAGCGGCTCGGCCTCGTCCCGCCGGCGGACGGAGGCTACCTGCAGCCCTTCGACCTCATCGTGCCGTCGCTCGGCCCCGCGGACGCCAACACCCTCACCGTCCACGCGCCCGGCGAGGCGCCGGCGCCGGCGCGGCTGGGACGCGACTTCCACCCGGAGCGCTTCAGCGGCTCGGGCGCGGTCCGGGGCGCGGTCACCTTCGCCGGTTTCGGCATCTCGGCGCCTGCCCTGGGTCACGACGACTACGCCGCGGCGGACGTGACGGGCCGGGTGGTTCTCGTGCTGGCCCACGAGCCGGACGAGTACGACGCCGCGAGCCCCTTCGACGGCGACCTGCTCTCGGAGCACGCGCGCAGCGTCCTCAAGGCTCGCGAGGCGGCACGGCGCGGTGCGGCGGCGGTGCTCGCGGTGGCGGACGTCCACAACCACGGCCGCGCGACGTTCGCCGGCCGCATGGACGGCGTATGGCCGGATGCGCCGCGCCGCCCGCCCCGCTACGAGCTGGGCGCCTGGGTGGACGCCGCCGGGATACCGGTCGCGCGTATCGCGCCGCGCCTCGCGGCGCGGCTGCTGGGCCGGTCCGCGCGCGGGTTCGAAGGGCTGACCCGGCGCGCGGAGGAACCGGGGTTCGTGCCCATCGCGACCGAGGTCGAGGTGGATCTGGCGGTGTCGGTCACCGAGCGCCGGATCACCCCGCACAACGTGGTGGGCCTTCTCGCGGGGTCCGATCCCGAGCTGCGGGACGAGTGGGTGATCGTCGGCGCGCACCTCGACCACGAGGGGACGGTCGGCACTCGCATCTACGCGGGGGCGGACGACAACGCCTCCGGGGTGGCCGGCGTGCTCGCCGCCGCCGCCGCCGGCGCTCACGCCGCGCGAGCCGGCGATCGGCCGCGGCGCTCGATCCTGTTCGCGGCCTGGAACGCGGAAGAGCGCGGGCTCCTCGGCTCCTGGTCCTACGTCGAGCGCCCGCTCGCGCCGCTCGCCGACACCGTCGCCATGCTGAACCTGGACATGATCGGCCGCGACGAGGAGGTGCCGGCGCGCGGCGGGCGCCGGTTCCGGGGGTTGCCGGTCCAGTCGGCGGCGGCGAACCGCAACGCCGTGAACGTGCTCGGCTACAGCTTCAGCCGGGACCTGCGGGACGCCGCGGCGGCCGCCGATTCGGTGGGCCTCACCATCCGCTTCCGCTACGACGACAGCCCCTCGAACCTGGTGCGGCGGAGCGACCACTGGCCGTTCCTGACCCGGGGCGTGCCGGCGCTCTTCATCCACACCGGCCTCCACCCCGACTACCACACCCCCGGAGACCGGCCGGACAAGCTGAACTACGACAAGATGGCACGCATCGCGCGCTGGACCTACCAGCTCGCCTGGGAGCTGGCGAACGCCGACGGCCGCCCGCGGCTCAACGACTAGATGGACCCGAAGGACCCCGCCGACCTGGAGTACTCGGCGGAGCAGATGGCGGCCATGGGGCGGGCCGCGCTCGAGCGCGTCGTCGCCCACGTGGCCAGCCTGCCCGACCAGCCGATCTGCGGCGACGTCGAGGTGGACGACCTCTGCCGCGCGATGCGGGAGCCGGTACCCGAGGCGGGCGCCGACCTGGAGACGCTGCTCGACCGACTGTACGGGGAGTGGATTCCGCGGTCCTTCACGGCCAGCGCCCCGGGCTACATGGCCTACATTCCAGGCGGCGGCCTCTTCCCGGCCGGTCTCGCCGACCTGATCGCGGACACCTCGAACCGCTTCACGGGCATCTGGCGCGCCGCGCCCGCGCTCGTCCAGCTCGAGGCCAACGTCCTGGCGTGGTTCCGCGCGTGGATGCAGTTTCCGGAGACCGCGGCCGGGCTCCTCACGCCGGGGGGCTCGATGGCCACCTTCAACGCCATCCTCTGCGCCCGCGAGCGCCACCTGGGACCGGACCTCCGGAGCGGCACGGCCTACGTCTCGGACGAAGTGCACCACTGCGTCTTCAAGGCGGCGCGACTGGCCGGCATCATGCCCGACCGCATCCGGCGCGTCGCCGTCGACGAACGGTTCCGGATGCGTGTCGACGCGCTTCGGGAGGCGATCGCCCGCGACCGGGCGGACGGGCTGCGGCCGTTCCTCGTCGTCGGCTCCGCGGGAACCATAAACACGGGCGCGGTCGACCCCCTGGACGAGCTCGCCGACGTCGCCGCCCGCGAGGGCGTCTGGTTTCACCTCGACGGTGCCTACGGCGCCTTCTTCCACGTCTGCCCCGAGCTGCGGCCGCTCCTCGCCGGGCTCCCGCGCGCCGACTCGCTGGCCCTCGATCCGCACAAGGGACTCTTCCTCCCGTACGGCACGGGGGCCCTGCTGGTGCGCGACGGGGCGGCGCTCCGGGCCGTGCACGCCATCGACGCGAGCTACCTCCCGCCCCCCGCTACCGAGGACCTCTACGACCCGGCCCGCCACGGCCCGGACCTGTCGCGCGGCTTCCCCGGCCTGCGGGTCTGGATGTGCGTGAAGCTCTTCGGCGCCGCGCGGCTACGCGCCGCCATCGCGGAGAAGCGGCAGCTCGCCGTCGACGCCGCGCGCCGCATCGGGGCCCTCCCGGCGGTGCGGGTGCTCGATCCGCCGGCCCTGTCGCTCTTCGCCTTCCACCTGCGACTGCCGGGCGCCGGCGTGGCCGGCGAGAACGCCGTCACCCGCTCGCTGCTCGACCGCGTGCGGGCGCGCGGCAAGGTGATGATCACCGGGTGCGAGGCGGGCGGCCGTTTCGTGGCCCGGGTCTGCGTGCTCAGCTTCCGGACGCGACAGGCGCAGGTCGACACGCTCGTGGAACACGTGGCCGAGGAGACGGCCGCGATCCTGAAGGGCGAGCGGGTCGGACCGGGATCGCGGCCGCGAGCCGCGGCGGCGGACGGGTGATGCGGCACGCGCCCACCCCGTCCGTGCTCCGGCCCCGGTAAGGGACGACCGGGGGCGAGGCGAGCTTCTTCCGCATGCAGGACGCGGGTGACGGGCCGGTA
>JAPOWL010000082.1 GCA_026707615.1 Acidobacteriota bacterium
CCGCTGCCGGCGGAGGCCCATCCGCGGGCAGCGGCGTCGTCGGGGACGACCACGACAGGTTGTTCTGGTACACGCAGGCGTAGCCGTTGTCGCACTGCCCGACCATGTCCATCAGGTCCATGGCCAGCTCGAGCGACGGGAGCCGCGTCTCCTGCCCGATGTTCTGCGCCGCGATCTGGTCGACCGTGGTCCCGAGGTAGTAGTCGCTGCTCTCGGTCCACTTGGCCGTCGCCGCGCTCAGGAAGGCGGCGTTCGACGTCGCGTGCGTCCCCGGGTAGGCGTTCCGGAGCTCGAGGTTGGTGACCACCGTGAGCTGATCCTGAACCGGAGCGAGCGGCGAGAGGCTCGGCGAGAGCTCCTCGAGCGCGCCGGTATCGCCGGGCGGGGTCCAGCTCGCGATGTGCGACCCCATCGGGATGTAGACGAAGCCGAGCCGCCGCGCCGGATGGGCCGCGGTCTTCGCCAGCGCGGTCATCGACGGCACCATCGCGTCGAGGAGCGGCAGGGCGACGGCGGCGCCCATGCCCCGCAGGAACGTGCGCCGCGGCAGGGTCTTCTTGGTGATCACCATGATGCAGTCCTCATCTGGAACGGCAGGCTGTCGACGATGCCCAGGACGAGGGCGGAGAACCGGTAGTCCTCCTCCGCCGCCTCGCGCACGATGCGGCGGATGGCGGGCGCGTCGTCCCACGTCATGCCCCGTCCGGTGGCGAAGGTGAGCAGCTTCTCGGTCAAGGTGGTGACGAACAGCTCCGGGCGGGCCAGCAGGGCGTCCTCGAGCGACGCCACGCCGTCGAAGTGCGACCCGTCGAAGAGCGTCCCCGACGCGTCGATCGGGGCAGTGCCGTCGGCGTCCCGCCAGCGCCCCACCGCGTCGTAGTGCTCGAACGCGAAGCCCACCGGGTCCATGAGGCGGTGGCAGCTCGCGCAGGCGGGGTTGGCGCGGTGCGCCGCGAGACGCTCGCGCATCGAGAGGGCGGCCCCGCCGCCGGCGGTTTCCTCGAGCTCCGGGACGTTGGGTGGGGGCGGGGGCGGCGGCACGCCGAGGACGTTGTCCAGGATCCACTTGCCGCGGATGACGGGCGACGTGCGGGTGGCGTACGACGTCACGAGCAGGATGCTGCCGTGGCGCAGCAGGCCGCCGCGCGGCGCGTGCTCCTCGGTGCCGTCGAACGTCAGCCGGCGGAAGCGGCTGCCGTAGACGTGCGGGATGCCGTAGTGCTTGGCCAGCCGTTCGTTGACGAACGTGTAGTCCGCGCGGACGAGGTCGAGCGCGCTCCGGTCCTCCCGGATGACGCTCTCGACGAGCAGTTCCGTCTCCCGCCGGAACGCCTGCCGGAGGTTGTCGTCGAAGTCCGGGAAGCGCCGCATGTCCGGCGCGATCGCATCGAGGTTGCGCAGGTGCAGCCACTGCGCCGCGAAGTTCGTGACCAGGTTGTCGGCGCGCGGGTCGGCCAGCATGCGCCGCACCTGCCGCTCCAGCCCCGCCGCGGTGGTGAGCTCTCCCTGCTCGGCCGCCTCGAGGAGCTCGTCGTCGGGGATGCTGCTCCAGAGGAAGAACGACAGCCGCGACGCCAGCTCGAGGTCGCCGAGGCGGTACGGAGCGCCAGGCGGGACGTCCTCCGGATCGCGCTCGATCCGGAACAGGAACTCGGGGCTCACGAGGACCGCCGCAAGTGCCATCTCGATGCCTGCCTCGAAGCCCTCCGCGTCGCGGGCCGCGCGGTAGAGCGCGAACGGACCCTCCAGATCGGCTTCCGCCACCGGCCGCCTGTAGGCCCGGTGCAGCAGCGTGCGCAGGATGTCGCGCGCGCAGGCGTCGTCCTCACCGGGATGCGACGGCCGGCAGGTGAAGATGCGCTCCCGGCTCGGGGTGTGCCCCGTCCCGGTGACGTCGTAGGGCCCGGTGATCGAGACCTCGTACACGGCCGGCTGCAGCCTGGGGTGCCGGTAGTAGTTGAAGTGCGCCTCGTAGGGCTGCCGCGCCGTCTCGGGAAGCAGCGAGGGGCTCTTCGGGAACGTGACGCCGACCCTGTGCGGGCCGGCGGTCACCGCCGTGCGCAGCTTCAGGTGCGCGTCCAGGTTGTCATGCGACGGCTGGTAGTTCAGCGCCTGGTCCTCGCGGTACGGCGCCGGCTCCACCGTGAAGAGCGCGAGCCGCTCGCGGTCGAGCAGCAGCTCCACGTCCTGGGGGTGGCTGAGCCCCTCGACGTGCTCGTTGCGGTCGCGGGCAAGCCGCACGGCCACTTCGTACACGCCGTCGACCGGGAACGTGTGCGGCACCAGCGCGCCGCCGCGCGTCCCGATCGGCAGCCCCTCGAGGTGCTTCTCCTGGGTCAGGTCGGGGCGCACGCGGACTGTCGTGCCGCCGGGGGCGAGCCCCGCGCGGCCGACCGCGAGCTGGCTGATCTTCTCGGCCGCCGAGACATAGCGCTCCAGCAGGGTCGGCGACAGATCACCCACCGTGATGTTGTCGAAGCCGTAGCTCGACGCGTCGCCCGGCAGCAGGTCCGCGACGTCCACCTCGAGCGCCAGCAGGTCGCGGACGGCGTTGTGGTACTCGGTCCGGTTGAGCCGCCGGAACGTGTCGGTGCGCCCGGGCTTCGGGTGAGCGCCAGCCAGGGCGTCGAGCTCGCCCTCGAGGGACGCGAGCGCGGTCCGATAGGCGGCCTCGTCGGGCCGCCGGCCCCCGACAGGTGGCATCTGGCGCGCCCGGAGCTTGCGGGCCACCTTCTCCCAAGTCTCCGAGTGGGCCTCGAGCGGCAGCGTGTTGACGGTCTCCAGGGAGAGGTCCGCCGTCCGCCGCCGGTCGCTGTGACACGCCAGGCAGTAGCGGCCGACGAGGGCCCGGTGGGGCTCGTCCACCGCCGTGGCGGCCGGGGCTGCCGGCGCCGCCCCGCCCTGGGCGCCCGCGGCGGCCGGAAGGGCCGCGCTGCCCAATGCCAGCACGCCCGCGGTGAGCCAGATGCGTGCACCACCTCCGAGGGAGTTCAACATGGGATGTCTCCTCGCCCGGATGTCGATGTCCGCGTCGCCGACATCCACGCACCTCCACGCGGGTGGACGTTGCGTGCGGGCATTATGACATCTTCTCTGCCCCGGCATCCGACATCGGCGTGCGGTCGGCCGAGCCGCCAGGGCGTCATTCGGCGCGGCGCAGCGCACCTTGACGGCGCCGCCGGCTTACGCGCCGTCGACGGCCGCCCGTGCCAGACCCGGGAGCACGAAGTCGCGCCAACCGAGGGTCAACTGCTCGTGGATGGCGCGCACGTCGTCCGCCTCGAACTGGTCCCACCCGGTGTGGGCCAGCGTCACCTGGGTGACGCCGCCATCCCGCGCTTCGAGCGTCAGCGTCACGGTGGTCCTGGGCGTCCCCGGCAGGAACCAACTGAAGGACAAGCGGGTCGGCGGCGTGATCTCCAGAATCTCGCAGTGGGTGGCGCCGTCGATGTCTCCCGCGGCCCGCTTGGCCGGATCGGGTTGCATGTAGAACCGATGGCCCACTTCCGTCCGGAACTGCAGACACCCGAGCCAGGCGGCGACGCGGACCGGGTCGGTCAGGCAGTCCCAGACGCGATCGGCGCTCGCCTCGATCATGATGCGATGCTCGATGTCGGCAAGGGCTGGCGATGTCATCGGCGTTCCTCCTCGGCAAGGCGCTTGAGACCCGACAGCCGAGCCGTCCAGAACTGATCGAGCCAGCGCTGGACGAGCGTCATCGGCGCCTCGTTCAGCGCGTAGTAGGTCTCGCGGCCCGTCGACCTCGCCCGGACCAGCGACGCGACCTTGAGAACGCGCAGATGACGGGAGATGGCCGGCCGGCTGATGGCGAATCTCGCCGCGAGGTCATGAACGGGAAGGGGCTCGCGCCGGAGCGACTCCAGAATCTGCCTGCGCGTCGGGTCGGCCAGGGCGCGGAACACGGGCGCGGCCTGATAATCGGTAACCATCTGGTTGCCGATTATAGGTAGCCGTACGGTTACGTGTCAACGCCCGGACTCGCCGACCGACGTCGATCGGAGCGAGACGTCGATCGGAGCGAGAGAGCGAGGGAGCGAGGGTTGCCGGCTACAGCCCGCGGGTCAGCGAGATTGGTCCCGGAGACTCGACTCTTCCGCGCGCGCGCCGGCCAGGATGTTCTGCATCCCGTAGTTCCCCTCGTGGCACGCGTACTCGTAGATCAGGCCGTCGGAGAGTCGCATCGGGATGGAGGCCGAGAACGGGCTCGTGAACGTGGTCGGGTCGTCCACGGTGTACTCGTAGAGCAGGGTGTCGTCGTCGAGACGGCTGAAGCGCTCCGTGAGCGTCAGGTGCGTCCCGGTGCCGACGCTGCCCGTGATCGTCGGGTTGAAGCTCGGCATCAGGGAGCTGAAGTTCGTGGTCTCCACGACCAGCGTGTCGCCCTCCCAGTAGCCGCGCGCATCGCCCATCCACTGCCGGACGTCGCCCGGCAGGTGCGGCCGGCCGTCGAGCGGCACGATCCGGGCGTCGTGCACCATCTCGTTCAGGATGACGACGTGCGACTCCGTCTGGAAGAGTTGCATGTTGTTGTTGTAGACGCTCGGGATCATCGGCGGTCCGCTGTTGAACCCGAGCAGGCAGCGCTCGCCGAGTCCGCGGTCCTCGGGGCCGTCCGCACCGATGCCGCCGGCGCGGTAGCGCACCGGCCGCTCCCCCGGCAGGTCCTCCGTGCCGGAGCCGATCTGCTCGACCGCCCCCGGCACGAGGGCCGGCAGCCGTCCGTCGGGCGGGTCGACGATCAGGGACGTCCGCCGGTCCTCGATGACGTTCGTGCCCCGGTCGAACCAGAAGTCGTTGTAGGCGCCGACCGCGCGCCCGCCGCCGCCCGCCGGCAGCGGCTCGGTCCGCACCTCGCTCGGGGCGTTCAGCTCCTCGAAGCGGTCTTCCGCCGCCTGCTCGAGGCCGGCCGCCTCCTCGTCGGTCAGGAACTCCCGGTCGGCCTGGTCCTCGGGCCGCTGGAGCGGCGTGATCGTCCGGAAGTCCCAGACTCCCTGCAGGTCCGGCGCCCCCCACGGCAGGCGCGGCGGCTCGGTTTCGGTCTGGGCGTCCGAGGCGGCGGGGGCCAGCGCGACGAGTGCGAGGACGGCGAGCGCCGCCCCGGCGGACGAGAGGCTTCGGCGGTTCATCTGCGATCTCCTTGGCGCGGACGTGCGCCGGACTCCGTGCGGCCCGCAGAGGGGACGTGCGTCGCGGGCTCATGGACGTGTCGGCTCCAGGCGTCTGCGCCGTAGAGCCGGCGACGCCCGGAATCCGATCCGCGCAGACTCCCGGCGCGCCCGCGCGGGCGGGCCAGCACGATTCGATGACGGCTCACGCGCCCGGCGGCGTCTGCCGCGCGCGCCACTGGGCCACCGCATAGGCCCCGAGCAGGGTGCACGGGACGTAGGTCAGCGTGGTCAGGACCGCGAACCAGGCCGGATGCGGGATGGCGGCGAGGTTCGCAAAGCCGGCGATGGTGAGCAGTCCGCCGACGACGGCCGCCAGCCCGTAGGCCGCCTGCCGCGCGACGAGCCCGACGCCGACGCCTCCGCCCACGCTGCCGACGGCGTACGAAAGCGCCACCAGCAGGAGCGCGCCCAGCGGCAACTGCTGCATGAAGCGGGCGAGCGCGGCCGGATCGTTCAGGTCCATCCCGGGCGGCGGGGGAAACAGCCGCACGCTGAGGGCCTGGACGAGCGTCATCAGGACGAAGCTGACGACCAGGCCGGCGCCGACCGCCCCAAGCCGCACGAGCCAGATCCGCATCCCTTTCTCCTTCCGTTCGTCCGGAGGCCTTGGGGAATCGGGAGCCTGCGTGCCGGCTGCCGACCCTTCCCGGATCATAGCCGACGGTCCCGAGTCTCAGCGAGAGGCGGGCGCCGGAGCTTCGCGGTAGCGCGGAACTCGGACGGCCGTCGCGGACCTCCCAACGGGCCGTCAGGGTGCGGGGTCGCCGGACGCACGCCCCTCCAGCACCTGGTCGAGCGCCAGGACGCGGCGGACGGCGTTGCTGATCGCCCGTCCGGTGAACGAGGCGCCGGCGATGGGACGGATGCCGCGTCGCACGGCCAGCTCTTCGTGCAGCACCTGCCCGTCGAACTGGCGGAGCCACACCGACGGGGCCATGTACTGGGCCGGCTCGAAGAAGACGGTGACGTCCACGCGCTTGACCCGCCCGTCGGGCTCGAGCGAGATCAGCAGGCTCTGCCGCTCGGTCTTCGCAATGTGGGTGTCGATGTAGGCCCGGCCGACGACGACGCCGTCCTCGCGCGCGACGTAGCGGGGGAAGATCCGGCCCTGCATCCCGACGCGGGCCAGGGCCGCCACGGCCACCATCTGCTCCGAGGTCAGGATGATGCGGTCGCGCGTCACCCGGGCGTCGGGGTAGGCGAGGGCGAGGGCCTCGGTGCGGGTGATGACACCCTCCTGCGCGCCGGGTTCGGCGCCCGCGGCCAGGACGCCGAGCGCCACGAGCGCCGCAAGCTTCGGGACGCGAACGCGGGCGGGGGCGTGCTGCATCGCTCGGGGTGCGGCGCAGACGGCTAGCCGCGGTCTCCCGCCGCCCGGAGCTGGAAGCAGTGCCGGCCGGCTTCGTGGCGGGAGAACGGCCGGCCACGTCGAAGCTCGCTCTCCGTCGTGGACGACTCGAAGACCGCGCAGAGCTCGTAGGCCGTGCCCTCTCCGGCCTCGTAGCCGTACGTTGCCCCCGTCACGGGGTCCGCGATGGTGACCTGCGTGTCGGAGCCGCGCCGGAGCTCGTCGAGGGAGGCCGGCAGCCGCTCGTGCGTGGTCTCGTAGCGGTCGATGGCCTGCGAGATGGCCTCGAGGTCCGAGGCGCGGCGGACGTCGAGCCGCTCGCGGCGCTGGCCGGCGGGAGAGCCGAGGGCGACGAGACCCGCGACCACCGCGACTGCGACCGCGATGCCCGCGACCGCCGGCAGAGGGTCGCGCCGGTGCGGCTCCCGTGCGGTGCGAGGATCCCGTTCCGCCGCGCGCAGATCCTGGAGGTAGTAGCCGAACGCGCCTCCCGCGATCGCGGTGACGGTCAGGGTCTTCAGGACGAAGCGCGCCGTCAGCTCGCCGCCGAGGAAGCTGTAGAGGATTGCGGTGACGGCGCCCACCAGCACGCACGAGGCGATGAAGAGCGTCAGGTAGGTGAGCTGCTGCCGGATGCGCGACGCGCGCGCACTGGGCTGGGCCTCGACGCCGCGCCGCACCACCCGGGTCACGAACGCGAACACCGGGCTTGCCACCAGGAGGGCAGAGACCGAGAAGCGGAGCATCTCGCGGATCACCACCGTGGGCAGGCCGGCGGGGTCGGGCAGAGCCAGGTCGATCAGCGCGAACAGCACGGCCCCGAGGTTGAAGGCGCTGACGAACAGCGCCATGAACAGAACGACGTAGAGGAACGCCTCGCGGGGGCGGGTGGAGACCGCGGGCCGCGGAACCGGGATCGGGAACTCGACGTCGGCGAAGCCGGCCAGCGCCCGCCGGACCTGATCCGCCGGCCAGCCGGCCCGGATCAGGATGTCCCGCATCTGCTCGCGTGCGAGCCCGCGCTCGAGGCCCTCCCGGACGAACCCGACCAGCTCCGGACTGAGTGCCATCCTGTCCCTGCCTGGCATCGTAGCACGCGCCTCCGTCGCTCCCGGAACGGCCCTTCCCTCCCCGCGGCGGGATGCGCCGGCGGGCGTTATGCTCTACGGAGCACACCGTCGGCGGCACGTCGCGCTTCGCGCGGTCTGCGCCCCCGGCGGATGGGAGAGGTGCTCCATGCAGCAGACGGCCCTCGTCGGCCTCCTGATCCTGGCCTCAGCCGCGTTCGCGATCGCGCAGACGGCGGAGGCCCCGCGCACGCCGTGGGGCGCGCCGGACCTCGGCGGCTACTGGGAGTACCGCAGCACCACGCCGCTCGAGCGCCCCGCGGAGCTCGCCGGCCGGGAACGGTTGACCCCGGACGAGGAAGCCGCGTATCTCGTGGAGCGGCACGCCGCAATCGGGCGCGAGCGCGACCTGCAACTGAACGCGGACTGGTGGCAGCCCGGCGGGCTGACGGATGGCCGGACGGCGCTGATCGTCGATCCGCCCGACGGCCGATTGCCCGCGCGCACGCCGGCCGGACGGGACCGCGTGCGCACGCTGGACGTCGGCTTCCGGGCGCGGACCGCGGACGGGCCGGAGGACCGCGAGCGCTACGAGCGCTGCATCATGGGGCGCACGGTGCCGCTCATGGCCGTCTCGCCGAACCGCCTGGCGCAGATCTTCCAGACGCCCGATTACGTGGCCATCCTGCACGAGCAGAACTCCGACCTGCGCATCATCCCGCTCGACGGCCGAAACAGGCCCGCGGGGGTTGTCCGCCAGTGGCAGGGGACCTCGCGCGGCCGCTGGGAGGGCGACACGCTGGTCGTGGAGACGGTCGGCTTCAACGGGAAGTGGACGCTGCGGGGGGCTGGCCCCGACGTGCGCTACGTCGAGCGCTTCCGACGCGCGGGGGAACGGGCACTCGAGTACGAGTTCACGGCCTACGACGCCGAGTCGTTCGCCGCTCCCTGGACGGTGGCGTTCCCGATCACGCGCGCCACCGGCCCGCTCTTCGAGAACGCGTGCCACGAGGGCAACTACAGCATGCCGCTCATCCTGCGCGGCGCCCGCGCGCAGGAGCGCGAGCGGCAGGGTCAAGGACCGTAGGAGTCTGCGCTGCCGGGCGCGCGTCACGGCTACGCCTTGTGCGCAGACTCCCAACCCGCCCGCGAGGGCGCGCAGCCGCGGGTTGGCCGGCGGTCGAGGCGTTCCGCGCCGGAAACGCCCCCCGCGCGACCGCCTTGCCAACGAAAGTGATCGCCACATGACCAGTCCCGCCGGCGGCCCGCATGCCGGGCCGGTCGTTCAGACCGAGCGCATCGACGCGATCGACGTCCTGCGCGGCTTCGCCCTGCTCGGCATCCTGCTGATGAACGTCCAGTCGTTCGCGATGCCCCAGGCGGCCTACTTCAACCCGACCGCCTACGGCGACCTGGAAGGAGCGAACCTGAACGTCTGGGTGGCGGTCCGGATGCTGGCCGACCAGAAGTTCATGACGATCTTCTCGATGCTCTTCGGCGCCGGCATCGTCCTGATGGCGGGCCGGGCCGAGGCGCGCGGCGACGCCCGCCGGGTGCACTACCGCCGCATGGGCTGGCTGCTGGTGATCGGGTTGCTCCACGCCCACCTGCTCTGGGCCGGCGACATCCTCTTCCTCTACGCGGTCTGCGGCATGCTGGTGTATCCGCTGCGGAACCAGCCTCCGGGACGGCTGATCGCGATGGGCGTGGGCCTGCTGGCGGTCGCTTCGGCCTACTCCATCGGGTCGGGCCTCTCCCTCCCGTACTGGCCCGAGGAGGCGCGCGAGGCGTTCGCCTCCAACGCCTGGCGCCCGTCGGCGGAGATCATCGAGGCGGAGCTTGCCGCAATGCGCGGCGGCTGGCTCGACCAGCAGCTCACCCGGTCGATGGGGGCCCTCGCGTTCGAGACCTTCCTGCTGCTCACCTGGGGCGTCTGGCGCGCCGGCGGACTGATGCTGATCGGGATGGCGCTCTTCAAGCGCGAGGTCTTCAGCGCGCTGCGGACGCCCCGCTTCTACGCGACGCTGATCGCGGTGGCCGTCGCCGTCGGCCTGCCACTCCAGGCATACGGGATTGCCCTCGACTTCGAGCGCGGATGGCCGTTCTGGTCGTTCTTCATCGGCGTGCAGTTCAACTACTGGCCGAGCATCCTGGTCAGCCTGGGCTACGTCGGCCTGGTGATGCTGGCGTGCCGGACCGAGGCGCTGCGCGCCCTGTCCCGCCCCTTCGCGGCGGTAGGGCAGACCGCGCTGACGAACTACCTGCTGCAGACGGTGCTCTGCACGACCATCTTCTATGGCCACGGCCTCGGCTGGTTCGGCTCCGTGGACCGCGTGGGGCAGATCGGCGTGGTGGTTTTCGTGTGGGCCGTGCAGCTCGTTGCGTCGCCGCTCTGGCTGCGCCGGTTCCGCTTCGGCCCCGCCGAGTGGGTGTGGCGCTCGCTCACCTACCGCACGCGCCCGCCGCTCCGGCGGCCTCCGGTGCCTGCGTCGGCGCACTGACCCGGCTCGGGGCCGGCGGCCGGCCGCGGTTGCGCCTCCCCGGGGCGCAGGGCCCGGCGGAGCGGCGCCCGGCCGAGCGTGAAGCCGGGGTCCAGTGGCACCGAGCGCGCCTTCCCGCGCGGAGCCCGGCGGGGAAGCGTCCGGGTGAGTGTCGCCGGGCAACCCACAGCCGTCGCGCATGGCCCGGTGGCCGGCGCCCGCCCGCCTGGCCCCGCGTCCCGGCGCCCGGCGCTACGGCCGGGAGCACTCCACGGTCGTCCAAGCTGGTAGCGTTCTCGCTCCCGCCGGGAGCGAGGGCGCTGCGTCGTATGATGGAAGCTCGGGCCGAAGAGCGATCCGGGAGGGCGGACGGATGACTGACGCGCAACGGTATGGCGGCGGGCCGGCGGCCGGCCCGCGGGGCCCGGTCGCCGTGACTTTTCTCCTCGCGCTGTCCGGCGCCGCCTGCACGCCGGTCGCCCCGCCGCCTGCGGCGCAGGCGCAGGTCCGCGAGGCGCCGGCCTTGCCGGCCTCGCTCCGCGCGGACGAGCTGGCGATGGTCGAGCTGTTCGAGCGGACCTGGCCGTCGGTCGTCTATCTCACCAGTCTGGCCCGGCG
>JAPOWL010000491.1:0-7846 GCA_026707615.1 Acidobacteriota bacterium
CTGGAACGGCTGCTCGGCCGGGGGGCGGCAGGCGATGAAGGCGGCGCAGCGCTTCCCCGAGGACTTCGACGGCATCATCGCCGGTGCGCCCGGCCTCGACTGGACCGGCCGCGCGGGCGGGTCTCTGCGAGTGGCGAAGCCCCTCGAGGCCGACGAGACGATGCAGCTCCCGGCGGAGGCGCGGCAGCTCGTGCACGATGCAGTGCTGGCCGCCTGCGACGCCGCCGACGGCGTGACCGACGGCGTGGTCGGCGACCCGGAACGCTGCGACTTCGACCCCGCCGCGCTCGAGTGCGACGGCAACGGCGGCGACGGCTGCCTCAGCGCCGCCCAGGTCCGCTCCGTCCGCATGCTCTATGCCTCACCCGAGAACCCGAAGACGGGCCGTCCCATCACGGGGCTCTTCCCGGGCAGCGAGCTCGGCTGGACCGACCTCGGGTGGACCCGCTCGGCGCGGACGACGGGGCTGGAGCAGTTCCGCTACCTGACGTTCGCAGATCCGGAGTGGACCATCGACCGCTTCAACTTCGAGACCGACATCGTGCTCGCCGAGGAGCGGGACAACGACACCCTGAACGCCCTCGACCCGAACCTGCAGCCGTTCTTCGAGGGCGGCGGCAAGCTCCTCTCCTACCACGGCTGGGCCGACCCGCAGATCTCCCCCGCCAACGTCACGCAGTACTACGGGCGCGTGGTCGACGCGATCGGCAGCCGGGACGAGGTCCACGAGTCGTTCCGCCTCTTCATGGCGCCGGGGATGGGCCACTGCGGCGGCGGCGCCGGACCGAGCCGCTTCGACATGCTGGCCGCCCTCGAGCAGTGGGTCGAGCAGGGCGAGGCCCCCGACCGGATCATCGCCTCCCGCGTGCGGGACGGCGAGGTGGACCGGACGCGGCCGCTCTGCCCCTACCCGGAGCAGGCGGTCTACAGCGGCACGGGCAGCACGGACGACGCCGCGAGCTTCGTCTGCCAGGCGCGGTAAGCCGGCCGGCGGCCGCCCGACACCGGGCGGCTGCCGGAGACCACCCGATGGAACCGAGGATCACCCGCGGAGTTCGCGAGTACATGTCGCGCGACTGGCAGGCTGCGCGCGACGCCAAGGACACCTACTGGGCCGAGCGAGTCAGACGCCTCGGGCCGTCGGAAGCACTGCGGGTCGCCGACGAGCTGCGGCGGCAGGCGCTGCTGCAGCGTCCGGATTGGCCGGATGCCGCAAGCCGGCAGAACGACCTGCGTCAGCATGTGCGCATGACGGAGTTGTTCGCACGTGTCGATGCAGCCCGCCGCGATTGAACTCCTTCAGGCGCTGTCGTCGGTGCTCGACGGCTGGGGGCGCTGGTACCTGTTCGGGGCGCAGGCTGTCGTTGCGTACGGCGTCCCTCGCTTCAGCGCCGACGTCGACGTCACCGTCAAGCTCGAGCCCGAAGACCCGGAGCCCTTCGTCCGGGACATGGAGGCCGGCGGCTTCGAGCTCCGCATCCGCGATCCCGAGTTCGCGCGGCGAACGCGCGTGTTGCCGTTCGTTCACGTCGCGACCGGCATGCCGCTTGACGTCGTGCTGGCGGGATCCGGCCTCGAAGACGAGTTCCTCGCGCGCGCGAGGGCAACGGACATCGCCGGGGCCACGATTCCGCTGATCGACCTCGACGATCTCCTCGTCGCCAAGATCCTCGCCGGCCGGCCGAAGGACATCGAAGACGCGCGCACGCTCTGGCGCCTGCACGGACCCCGCGTGGATCGTCGACGAGTCCGGCGCGTGCTCCGATCGCTCGAGGAGGCCCTGGGCCAGGGTGATCTGTTGCCGGCCTTCGAGTCCATCGCGGCGGCGAAGCGGCGCGATTGAGCGGCCAGACGCGGTGATGCAGCTCGGGTCAGATCTGGAAGCCGAGCGCCCTGGCCACCAGACGTTGTCGCCCATCGAGCGTGAGGAACGACAGGTCTGCCGGGGCCGTGGTGACGTAGAGCGCGCAGGCCAAGTGCCAGAGATCCGCGCCGCGAACGTAGCCCGCGGCCAGCACCTCACCGAGCTCGGGACCCAGAGGTCGGTCCGGGAACACCCACTTGAGGTCCGTGAGGAGGGCGTCCGCGAACGTGCAGTCCTCCCGCGCGCAGGCGGCCCGCAACTCGGCCTCCAGCAGATTCGAGGCGAGCAGGCCCGAGAACGCAGAGAGTCGGCGCGCCATCCGCTGGCCCCCGCGCTCACCGAAGGCGATGGCGACCAGCACGGACGTGTCGACGTAGGCGAAGCTCATTCGTTCCGTTCGTCCAGGAACCTCTTCAGCGCACCGGGCCTCCGCGCCAGCGCGGTTCGGGCTGCCTTCCGCTGGCCGGACGGCGCGACGATCCCGCGCCGCTCCAAGCCGTCGAGGCGAGCCTCCAGCGTCTGCGGCTCCCGCCGGATCGCCCGGATCTCCGCCACCGGCTCCCCGCGGTACGACACCGTAACGACGTTGCCTGCACGAACCTCCCTGATGATCTCGGAGAACCGCGCCTTGGCTTCGTAGGTGGAATAGACGAGGCTCATCGAAGCACTGTAACTGGTCAGACTGGTGCAAGCAATGTCCGGTCGCCGGAGACCGGCTCAGTAGTGGTACCGGGCGGCGAGGAAGAAGACGCGGTCATCGTCCACGCGATAGACGAGCCGGTGCTCACGGTCGATGCGCCGCGACCAGGCTCCCGCGAGCTGGCCGCGGAGCATCTCGGGCTTCCCGGCCCCCGTGAACGGATCCCGCAGGGCGGCCTCGACCAGCAGGAGGGTGCGGAGAGCCAGTCGCCGATTCGTTCGAGTCCAGTGTTCGAGATCCTCGAGGAAGTTGGGATCCATGACGCCTCGCGCCGTCGGTTCATTCCGTCGCACCGATCCCGAGGCGGCGGCGCAGTCGATCCACGTCGAGCGGCTCTCCGCGGCCGCCGGCGAGACGCTTGTCGGCCTCCAGGAGACGCCGGGCGTTCTTCGGCGAACGCAGCAGATAGGCGGTCTCCATCCAGCCGGCGAGCTCGCCCGCGGCGATCAGCGCCACTGGCTCCCGGCCCCGGCGTCGGATCACGACGGGATCGCGACTGTCGATCACCTGGTCGATGAGCGTGGCGAGGCGCGCGCGCGCCTGCGTGTAGGTCACGTCCTGCTGCATGGTCATCGTCCCAACCTGTACTGGACTACTGTACAGAGCGGGACCGTCGGGCGTCAATCCCGCAAGCGCGATTGGCGAGAGACGCAAAGAGCCGCTCGCCGTCAGCGCGCGTCGGGCGGGGCGTCCTCGGCCGACCAGTCGGAGATGGTGTTGTCGGCGCCGGTCGCGCTCGTAGGATCGGCGCCGAGGGCGAGGAGGAGAGTCTCCATCTCGGGCCAGCGCTTGCCGGTGTTGGAGTAGAAGACGCCCTTGGCGATGCGCAGCGGGGTCCAGCCCTTCTCGTTGGTCGCCTCGATGTCGGCGCCGCGGTCGAGGAGGTAGCGGACGAGGGGCTCGGAGCCGCGGATGATGGCGCCGTGAAGCGCCGTGTCGCCGTTGTCGTCGATGGTCGTCACGTCCCCGCCGAGCTCCAGCGCGTACCGCGTCGCGGCGAGCGCTTCCTCGTTCGTGCCGGGACTCTCGCCGACCGCCCAGATGCCGACGCCGGCGGCGACCATCAGCGGCGTGGTGCCGTCCTCGTTCGGCAGCAGGGGGTCGGCGCCGAGCTCGACGAGGAGGCGCATCATCTCCACGTCGGCGGCCTTGGCCGCGAGCAGGAAAGGCGTCGAGCCGACGCGGTTCAGGACGTTGCGGTAGCGGTTGTTCGGCTCCTTCGTCATCCGGGCGTCGAGGTCCGCCCCGTGCGTGGCGAGCAGGCGGATGAAGTCGAGGTCGGTGAGCGAGCCGGTGACGATGGGCGGCGGGTTGTTGAAGCCGAGGTTCGGGCGCCGCGTCCACTTGATCTCATGGAGAGCCGTCCAGCCCTGGGCGTCGGCGTTCGGGTCGGCGCCGCGGTCGAGCAGCAGCGCGCCGAGCTCGTAGTGGGCGTTCTTGGTCGCCAGGACCAGGGCACTCGTCCCGTCCGGCAGCGTCTCATCAGCGCTGGCGCCCGCCGCGAGGAGCTTGCCGGTCATCTCGATGTAGCCAGCCCGCACGGCGAACAGGAGCGGCGTGAAGCCGCCATCGGAGCCGGCGGACACGTCCGCTCCCCCGTCGATCAGCGCGTCCGCGGCGGCGAGGTGGTTCTCGGCCGCGGCCCACATCAGCGCCGTCTGGCCGCGCCACCCCTCGCGCGTGTTCGGGTCCGCCCCGCGGTCGAGGAGCACCCGCACCGCGTCGGCGCGGCCGGTGCGGGCCGCGGTCATCAGCGCCGATTCGCCCTCCGGCGTCGCCCAGTTCGGGTCCGCACCCGCGTCGAGCAGAAGCTCGATGAACGCCGCGCTGCCGTTCTCGCAGGCGACGGCAAGAGGGGTCGCGTCGAAACGGTTGGCCGCGGCGACCCGCGCTCCCGCAGCCACGAGGGCCTCGGCACTCGCCAGGTCGTCGTTCAGGGCCGCCCAGTGGAGCGCCGTCGTGCCGTCGCCGTCGGTGGCGTTCGCGTCGAACCCTTGGGCCAGGAGTGCCTGGACGCGCTCGGCGTCGCCGTTCCGGGCGGCCTCGACGAGCGGTGCGTCCGCGACGGCTGCGCCGAGTCCGGCCGCCCCGAACAGGGTGACGGCCACCACCGCCGCAACGAACGTGAGCGAGCTTGCAGGATTGCGCATCTGCCTTCCGTTCAGATTCCCTTGCGTTGCGCCCGCGGTCAAGCGCCTTGCGCTGCGCGCGCCGCCGCCTCAAGGCCGCGACGGCTGCGGCGACGTCACGCAGCCATCCCTTGCAGGGGACCGGGGGCGGCTGGTCCCCGATTCGGCGTTCCCTGCCGTCGCCCTCCGCCGTTCGCGGCAGCCTCTACACGTCGGTCAGCGCCTTCAGCCGCCCGGTGCTGTCGCCGAGCTGCTCCATCGGCACGCCAGCCTTGCCGAGCATGCTGATCAGCAGGTTGGTCATCGGCGTGTCCTTCGGGTAGCGCAGGTGCCGGCCGCCCCGCCATCCCGCGCCCTCGCCGCCGACGACGGCCACCGGCAGGTCGTAGTGCAGGTGGTCGTTGCTGTCGCCGAGCCCGGCGCCGTAGAGCACCAGGGAGGTGTCGAGCAGCGATCCCGCGCCGTCCGGCGTCGCCTGCAGGCGGTCCAGGAAGTGCGAGAAGAGCGTCGCGTGGTGCGTGTTGATGCGGGTCAGCTTGGCCAGCTTCTCCGGATCGTTGCGGTGGTGCGAGAGCCCGTGGTGCGGATCCGGCACGCCGATCTGCGGGTAGGGGCGTCCGCCCAGCTCGCGTCCGACCATGAACGTGAAGACCCGCGTCAGGTCGGTCTGGAACGCCAGGGCCAGCAGGTCGTACATCAGCCCGACGTGCTCTTCGTACGAGTCGGGGATGCCGGCCGGCCGCAGCAGGTTCTCCGGCAGCTCGGCGTCCGCCCCCTGCACCTCGGCGAGCTGGATGCGCCGCTCGATCGCCCGTACGGCGTCGAGGTACTGATCCAGGCGATGCCGGTCGGCGGCCCCGAGGTCGCGCTCGAGGTGCGCGAGGTCGTCGCCCACCGAGTCGAGGATGCTGCGGTCCGTGCGCATCTCGGCCAGGCGCTCGGCGCGCGTGCCGCCGTCGCCGAACAGGCGCTCGAAGACGACCCGCGGGTTGTTCTCCACCGGCAGCGGCGTCGTCGCCGTCCGCCACGACAGGGTGTTCATGTAGACGCAGCTGTAGCCGTTCTCGCAGTTGCCGACCAGGAAGTCGAGGTCGATGGCGAGCTCGAGCGACGGGAGCGGCGTCTCGCGGCCGATGGTGGAGGCGGCCACCTGGTCGGCCGTGATGCCGGCGCGGACGTCCGCCCCCTCCGTGTGCTTGGGGTGCACGCCGTTGAGCCAGGTCGCGGTCGCCCGCGAGTGCTCGCCGTTGCCGTCGCCGAGCGGCTCCGCCTGCCCGTGGGCGAGGCGCGACAGGACGACGGTCTGGTCGCGGTGCGCCGCGAGCGGGCTCAGGGACGGCGAGAGCTCCAGCGGCCCCTCGCGCTTCGGCGTCCACGACTGCATCACGGCGCCGTTCGGCAGGTAGATGAAGCCGAGCCGCTTGACCGGCTTCGCGGCGCTGGCCGCCTGCGCGGTCAGGGCCGGCACCATGGCATCGAGCAGCGGCAGCGCCACCGCCGCGCCCATCCCGCGCAGGAACGTGCGTCGCGGCAGCGAGAGCTTCCTGATCATCATGATGGCGTTCTCCTCATCTGGAACGGCGCGCTGCGGACGATGCCGAGGACGAGGGCCGAGAACCGGTGGCCATCCTGCGCGGCTTCGCGCGTGATGGTCCGGACGGCCGGCGCGTCGTGGGCCTCGACGCCGCGCCCGAGCGCGTACGTCATCAGCTTCTCGGTCAGGGTGGTGACGAACAGATCGGGCCGCTGCATGAGGGCGTCGCGGAGCCCCGCCGCGCCCTCGAACGCGGTCCCGTCGGGCAGCACGCCCGAGGCGTCGATCGGCGCGTTCGCCTCGTTGTGCGTCCGGTAGCGGCCCGAGGCGTCGAACTGCTCGAGGGCGAAGCCGGGCGGGTCCATCAGCCGGTGGCAGCTCGAGCAGACCGGGTTCGCCCGGTGCTGCTCCATCGCCTCGCGCATCGAGAGCGCGCGGCCGGCGCTCGTCTCCTCGAGCGACGGCACGTCCGGCGGCGGAAGCGGCGGCGGCGTGCCGAGCAGGTTCTCCAGCACCCACTTGCCGCGCAGCACGGGCGACGTCCGGGTCGGATACGCGGTCGCGGCCAGGATGCTGCCCTGGCCCAGCAGTCCGCGGCGGGCCTCGCCGGGGAGCGAAACCCGGCGGAAGTGGCTGCCGTAGACGTTGGGGATGCCGTAGTGGCGGGCGAGCCGCTCGTTGACGAACGTGTAGTCGGCGGTCAGCAGGTCGAGGACATTCCGGTCCTCGCGCATCACGCTGGTGACGAAGAGCTCGGTCTCCCGGCGCATCGCCCGCCGCAGCGCCTCCCCGAAGTCCGGGAAGCGGTTCTCGTCGGGGACGAGGGCGGGGATGTTGCGCAGGTAGAGCCACTGCCCGGCGAAGTTCTCGACCAGCGCCGCGGCGCGCTCGTCGGCCAGCATGCGCCGGACCTGCGCCTCCAGCACCGCCGGGTCGCGCAACCGCCGCGCCGCGGCGAGGTCGATGAGCTCGTCGTCCGGCACGCTGCTCCAGAGGAAGAACGACAGGCGCGACGCGAGCTCCAGGTCGCTGAGACGGTAGACGCTCTCGGGCGCCAGGCCGACCGGGTCGCGGACCACGCGGAAGAGGAACTCCGGGCTGACGAGCAACCGCCGGAGCGCCAGCTCGACGCCCGCCTCGAAACCCTCGGCGCTGCCCCGGTCGTAGAAGCCGAGCAGCACGTCGAGGTCGCGCGCGGTCACCGGCCGCCGGTAGCCCCGGCGGGCCAGGGTCGAGAGGATGTCGCTCGCGCAGGCCCGCGCCCCGGCCGCATCGCCGGCCGCCGGCCGGCAGGTGAAGATGCGGGCGCGGCTCGGCGTCTCCTCGGCCGGCGGCCCGTCGCTCGCCTCGTAGGGACCGGTGATCACCACGCTCGCCAGGTACGGCTGGTAGCGGGTGTCGCCGCCCGTCGTGTTCGTGTAGGGGCGGAGATACGGCTGCCGCAGCGTCTCCGGATACGCGGAGGTCTTCTTCCGGAAGGTCGCGCGCAGCGTGCGCGGCCCCGCGAGCACCGGCACGCGCAGCACCCAGTCCTCGTCGGCGCGGCGCTGCCGGTCGCGCCACGCGCGGTACTCGTCGCTCCCGCGGTCGGCGTCGGGGGGCGGCTCGCCCACGTGGAC
>JAPOWL010000491.1:7856-10692 GCA_026707615.1 Acidobacteriota bacterium
GTCCGCAGCGGATCGCCGTCGAGGCTCACCTCGAGCTCGTGCGGGACCTCGAACGCGGCCAGCGCGTCGAGGGTGTCGCGGCCCAGCCGGAGGCGGATGGAGTACACCGCGTCGACCGGGAAGGTGTAGGGGATCGCAATCCCGCCGCGGGTCCCGAACGGCAGCCCGTCGATCCGGTCGTCCTGCGAGTAGTCGGCCGCCAGGTGGAACGTCTCCGCCGTCGGCGGCAGATTGGGGTTGCCGACCGCGAGCCGGCTCACCTTCTTCGCCGCCGACAGATACCGCTCCAGCAGCGTCGGCGACATGCCGAGCACGCCGGCGATGTTGTCGAAGCCGTAGCTCCCGTCGTCGGCGGGGAGCAGCTCCGCGACGTCGACCTCGAGGTCCAGCAGATCACGAACGACGTTGTGGTACTCGGCGCGATTCAGCCGATGGAACGCCTCGGTCCGCCCGGGGTCGGGGTGGGCGGCGGCGGTCGCGTCGAGCTCCGTCTCCAGGTAGTCGATGAACCGGGCGTAGGTCGCCTCGTCCGGTCGCGGGCGCGGCGCGGGCGGCATCGCCCCCGCGCGCAGCTTCCGGGCCACCTTCTCCCACAGCTCCGGATCGGCCGCCACGTGGTCGATGTCCGCGGCGTCCAGCTCGAGGCCCGCGGTCTGCAGGCGCGCGTTGTGACAGGCGACGCAGTAGCGGTCGAGGAGCGCCCGCTCCGCCGTCGCCGCGGCCTCGCGGCCGGCGCCGCCGGAGCGCGCCTCGGCGAACCCCGGCGTGGCACCGAGCCCCAGCATGGCACCGAGTGCCGCCAGCCCGACTGCAGCCGGGAATCTCTGCGAGGGCGCGCGTCTCAACGTCGTCATGCCACACCTCATCGCCGCCGGCCCGGCAGCGTCGGGCGGCTGCGCGAATCCGCCATTATGGATCCTGCCGCCGGCTGTCGCAACCGACCCTTCGGCGCCCTTCGACGCCTCCTCGGACAGGCGGACCGTGACCGCCTACAGCTCGGGGCGCTGCCAGCGTCCGCGCGCCAGGAGCTCGCCGCTGCCTGCCGCGCCGAGGACCTCGCCGTCCCGGTAGACCACCTCGCCGCGGCGCATCGTGAGCACGGGCCACCCGGTCACCTCGCGGCCCGCGTGCACGGAGTAGCCGCTGTTGGAGAGCATGTCTGCGTTGCGGATCTCGCGCGTCTCGTTCGGGTCCCAGAGAACGAGGTCGGCGTCCGAACCGACCGCGATGGTGCCCTTGCGCGGGAAGAGGCCGAAGAGCTTCGCGGCGTTGGTCGAGGTGACGGCGACGAAGCGCTCCAGGGTGATGCGCCCGGTCCCCACGCCGTCGGAGAAGACCATCGGCAGCATCACCTGCAGGTTGCTCATGCCGGCCCGGTGGCGGGCTACCGTCTGCGCCGGGTCGAGCTTCAGCTCGCGCGTGTAGGCCACGTGGTCCGAGGCCACGACGTCGATCGCGCCCCGCGCGAGGCCCTCCCACAGCGCGTCCTGGTCCTGCTGCGTCCGGAGCGGCGGCTGGCCGATGTAGAGGCCGGGGGTCGGTCCCTCGAAGCGCTCCCGCGTCAGGTGCAGGTAGATCGGCCGCGTCTCGACGTAGACCGGGAGGCCGCGCTGCCGTGCCTCCTCCGCCGCCCGCATCGCGCGCTCCGACGACAGGTGGACGATGTAGATCGGCGCGCCGGTGACCTCGGCCATCGCGATCGCGCGACGCGTGGCGGCCTCCTCGGCCTCGGCGGGACGCGCATCCGCGAAGTTCTCGAGCCCCCCGCGCCCCTCGGCCATGAACCGCGCCGCGGTGTCGGCGACGATCGCGGCGTCCTCGCAGTGCACCAGCAGCAGGACGCCGGCCTCCACGACCGCCCGCATCGTCCCCACGAAGCCGGTGGCCCGCTCGTCGAACGTGGGCCGCACCATGAACACCTTGATCGTCGGCTGCCCCGCCGCGACCAGCGTCTCCAGCGTCTCCGCCGTCGCCGAAGCGGGGTCGGAGACGATCGGGTGGTAGATCAGGTCCGCGATGGTCTCGGCCTCGATGGCGGAGGTGGCGCGCGCCAGCGTCTCGGCCGGCGTCTCCCCGTCGCGGACGCCGCCGAAGTTCGAGATGGTCGTGATGCCGCCCGCGAGCGCCGCGGCCGACCCGCTCGTGTAGTCGTCGACCCCGATGCCGCCGAGGTGGACGTGCGGATCGATGCCCCCCGGCAGCACGAGGAGCCCGCCGGCTTCGATCACCTCGGCATCGGGGCCGGCCTCGAGCGCGGGACCGATCTCGGCCACGGTCTCCCCGACCACGCGGACGTCGGCCGTCCGGCGTCCATCGACGGTGACGATCTCGCCCCCGCGCAGCAGGATCTCCCCCGGCGCCTGGGCTGCTGAGGTGCCGGGAAGGGTCGCGGCGACGACGGCAACGGCAGCGACGGCAACGGCGACAGCCCCGATTCGTGCACAGCGAGTCATCTGCAGGACCTCCGTCTGGGCGTTCCCGGTCTCGGTCCGCTCCGTCTCACGTTCCGCCGCGCCGACCGCCTACTCGGCCCCCTCGACCAGTGGCACCGGTCCGCCGGTTGCCGCCCGGGGCGGGGCCCCGACGCCGCCCTCGGCCCCCTCGGCCAGCGTCGCCGGCCCCACGGTGTCGCGGAGCGGGATCTCCCGCAGGTACCACGACAGCGCGAACCCGAGCACGGCAATCGGCACGGCCCAGAAGAACACGGCCTGGATCGCCAGCTCGAGCGACGCCGCGACGCCGTCGGCGACGGGCGGCGGGAGCGCGCGGATCGCGGCAGGACTGCTCAGGAGCGCCGACATCTCGCCGCGAACGGCGGCCAGGGCCTCCGCGGGCA
>JAPOWL010000445.1 GCA_026707615.1 Acidobacteriota bacterium
CAGCCCCAGCAGGTGGGCGATCAGCGGATAGACGTGGACGCTGTCGATCGGCGGCCCCCGCACGCCGCGCGCGATCCCGGGGCCGGCGGCGAGCAGGATGCCGTGCATCTCCGGGGCTCGCGGATCCCAGCCGTGCGTGCCGGCCGGGTAGTCCACGGCCCGCTGCAGCGCTGCCGCCGCACCCGCGACGCCGGCCCGGACGTCGACCATGACCCCGACCTCGGGAACGACGATGACGTCGCCGAGGCGCCGGCTGGCGCGCGCGTGGAGGTGCGGCGGCATCTCCTCGCGCAGGTAGGCCCGGGCGTCGTGCACGGCCTCGTTGACGGCGTCGCGGACCGCGCGGCGGCGGGCGGGGTCGCGGACGTGCAGGCTGACGGCCGGCCCCGCGGGCACCGCCCGGATGCCGCGGCCGAACGCCGCCGGCGGCAGCGCCTGTCGCCGTTCGGCCTCTACCGTGGCCATGCCGTGGTCGGAGACGACGATCAGGACGACTCTCTCGCCGTGGGGCAACGCCCGCACACCGTCGAGCAGTTCCCCGAGGAGCGCGTCCGCGCTCCGTACGCTGTCGCCCATCTCCGCGGTGTCCGGACCGAGCCGGTGCCCCGCGCTGTCGACGAGCGAGAAGTACAGCGTCGTCAGGTGCGGCCGCGTCTCCGGGGGACGCGCGAGCCAGTCGAGCACCGTGCGGACGCGGTCGCGGTTGGGGGTGCGGCCGTCGTAGCGCCGCCACTCCGACGGCCGCACGCCGCCGATCTCGGCCTCGGTGCCCGGGAAGAAGAACGCCGCCGCGACCATGCCCTGGGTCTCCGCCGTGACCCAGATGGGCTCGCCGCCCCACCACGATCCGTCCTCCACGGTCGCGCGGTCGCGGTAGTCGAACTCGGCGTCACGCTCGGGGTCGTAGAAGCGGTTGGCGACGATCCCGTGGTGCTCGGGATGGAGTCCGGTCGCAATCGTGTAGTGCGTCGGGAAGGTCAGGGACGGGAAGGCAGGCACCAGCACCGTGCGAACGCCGGCCGCCGCCAGCCTGTCGAAGCTCGGGGTGGGGAAGCGCTCCAGGTAGTCGGGCCGGAAGCCGTCGAACGATACCAGCACGACGTACGGCCGGTCGGCGACCGACGGATCGTTGGTGCCGCCGGTGGCCCGGGACGGTCCCCGCGTCGAGGAGCCCGGTTCCCCGCCGGCGCCTCCCTGCACGCAGGCCGCGGTCAGGAGAGCGAGGAACGCCAGGAAGGACAGCCGTGCCAGTCTCGCCACCACGGAACCGCCCTTGCATCCCGGCCCACGCCTGCCGCGCGCGCGACGGCCGCGGGTGGGGTGAGTGACGGGGATTGAACCCGCGACCTCCGGAGCCACAGTCCGGCGCTCTACCAATTGAGCTACACTCACCGCATCGGAACCCCCGGATCCTAGCACGCCGCGGCATCGGGAGTCCCACCTGCGTGGGTCGCATCGCTCCGGCGGCGCGGAGCGGCGCAGTCGCAGTAAGGAGCTTCCCATTTCTTCACGAGTCTTCGTCGGAAACCTGCAGTACGAAACGTCGTCCGAAGAGCTCGAGAGGCTCTTCTCCCAGGTCGGTCAGGTCGTCGAGGTGTTCCTGCCCGTCGACCGCATGACGGAGCGTCCGCGCGGCTTCGCCTTCGTCGAGTTCAGCGACCCGTCCGCGGTGGCCCAGGCCATCGACCGCTTCGACGGCACCGAGCTCGGCGGTCGCATGCTGCAGGTCAGCGAGGCCCGCGAACGCGCGCCGCGGGGGCCGTACGGCGGCGGCGGGGGGGGCGGGGGCGACTCCGGGTGGACCGACGACCGGCCGCCGCGGAAGCCGGCGCGTCCCAAGGGGAGCCGCCGGGGCGTTCGGGCCCGCAAGCGCGGGTTCTGACCCCCCGCCCCGCTCGGCGGCCGGCCCGCGGGCTAGAATCAGCGTATGCCGACCGACGTCCGGGAGCCCGTCGAAACGTCGGATCGGCCCTCGGTCCGGGCCAACGCGGATTCCCTCCAGATCGCGCGGGCGATGATCGAGACGCATCGTGTCGCGCGCGAGGCGGGGGAGGCGGGGGATGCGAGATCCGTCCTCGACGGCATCCTCGACGGCGTCGCACCGCTCGTCGAGCACGACGCGGCCAGCATTCACGTGGTCGGCCGCCGCAGCAACCTCGTCCGCCACAGCCGTACCCGGGGGTGCGCAAGCCCTTCACCCGACGGCCACGTGCCGTTCGAGGCGCAAGGCATCATCGGCGAGGCGCTGGCCACGGGGAAGACCGCCTCGGTGACGGGGGCGGCGGCGTCGGATTGCCGGCCGTGCGCGCGGTCGCGCCTGGTGGTCCCGGTGATCGGGCCCCGCGACCGGGTCCTCGGGGTGCTCGACGTCCGCTCCGACCGGCCCGGCGGCTACGACGAGCAGGCGACGGTGCTGCTCGAGGTCTATGCCTCCGCGGTCGCCGCGGCCATCGAGACGGCGCGCCTCCAGGCCGACCTGGTCGTCAAGCGCCGCCTCGACAGCGACCTGGCGCTGGCGCGCGCCGTGATGGCGGACCTGTTGCCGCACAACGCTCCGTCGCTGGCGGGCTTCGACATCGCCGGGGCGCACCGGACCTCTCTGGCGGTCGGCGGCGACTACTACGAGTTCATCCCGCTCGGCGAAGACCGCTGGGGCGTCGTGATCGCCGACGTGGTGGGGAAGGGCCTCCCCGCCGCGCTGCTGGTCGCCGCGACGCGGGCGTCCATCTGGGCCCTGGTAGGGCACGACCTGGCCGTGCGCACCGTCCTGCGGCGAGCCAACCGCTTCTTCCACGAGTCGGCGGAGGACGGGCGCTACGTGACGCTGTTCTACATGGTGCTCGACGTTCCGGCCCGCCGCCTGCTCTACGTCAACGCCGGCCACGTGCCGCCGGTGCTGCTCCGCGCCGACGGGACCGTCGAGCTGTTCGAGGAGGGGGGGGTGCCGCTCGGGTTGTTCGGTACCCCGCGCTACACCGAAGGGCACGCCGCGCTCGGGGACGGCGACGTGATGGCGCTCTACACGGACGGCATCGTCGAGTCGATGGACGCGGGCGGCGAGGAGTACGGGAGGGACCGGCTGATCGACGTCCTGCGCCGAACCCGGGAATCGAGCGCGACCGAGATCTGCAACGCCATCGCGCAGGACGTGCGCAGCTTCGACGCGGGCCTGTCACCCGACGATCGGACGCTCCTCGTCGTCAAGGCGACCGGTCCCGAGCGGGCTCGGCTGGTCTTCGATCCGCACGGCTCCGCGTAAGGCGGATCGGCTGGGGAGAAACGCGGACGCGGCGCAACCGCCTTCCGGCTGCGCCGCGTCCGCGCCCGTCGATGCGGCGCGGGGCCTGCTCCCGGCCCGCCGTCGTCGCCTGCGGCTGGATTCCCAGCCCACCATTCGTCGCCTGACGGCTCCGCCTGGTGCCCAACCACCCTGCAGGAGTCCGCGCCGTTCTACGGCGCAGACTTCTAGTCGTCGGCGTTGGCGGCAGGTGTGCCGTGCGAGTACTGCCGGTAGTGTGCGGCCAGCACGTCCCGGCCGAAGTCGCCGTCGAAGTCCCGCCACACGCTGTGCACGTGGTTGGCCCCGTTCTGCACGTTGTCGTACTCGATGAGGAACGTCGGGCCCTGCACGCGGTAGTAGTGCGGCTCGCCCTCGTCCAGGCTGCCCATCCAGGCGAAGCGGATGCCGCCCAGGCCGGCCGCCTTCACCTCGGCCAGGCGCTCGGCCGCGATGGCCGGCGGCTGCACCTCGGCGTACTCCTCGATGAGCGCCCACAGGACGTCCTGCTGACCCTGGTTCAGATCGGCGAAGGCGACGCCCCGGTTCTCCTGCATCGCGGCCGTGCGGTCGGAGGTGGTCAGGATGTCGCGCGGGGCCTCGTCGGAGATGATGGCCGCCCGGCGGTGGGCGTCCGTCATCGAGGCGATCAGGCTGCGCGGCAGGATGTCCTCCAGAACCAGCACGCGCTCGCCGGCGCGGCTGCCCTCGCGGACGTGGGCGGGGTTGGTGCCGAAGAACTGCGGCGTGCTGGAGGTCAGCGTACCGGCGTTGACGGTCCAGTTCTGCGAGATGTGGTGTCCCTCGTAGCGCCAGCCCCACGTGCCGTCGGCCGTCGGCTCGCCGAAGACCATGAAGAAATAGAGCCCGGTGTCCCGCATGGCCCGCCCCTCGCGGTCGTACAGGATCTGCTCGAGCTCCCGGATCCGTTCCGCCTTGTCGTAGCCCTCGGCGCTCAGGCTCGCTTCCAGCAGGGCCAGCCCGGCCTCCTGCTGCGCCTTGGTCATCATCTTCAGCGAGACGCCCTTGCGCTCGCGGGGGATGTAGTGCCAGTCGAAGCGGTCGTCGCTGTTGAACGCGAACGTCGCGGCGGAACGCTGCTCTGGAGTCAGCGCGTCGAGGAACGCCTGCGCGGCCTCGCTCATCCCGGCGACGTGATCCGTGTTCTGGCGCATCGTCGCGGCACCGGCGGTGACGAGGGCGAGCGCGACGAAGACAATCGGCACGAGGCGCGCCGTCATTCTCATGGAAGCCTCCACCTCTCCTGCGCGCGGTTCCGGCCTCCCCTGCGCCGGCACCGGGCACTGCGCCCGGTCCCGCGCGAGGCCGCACTCCGCGTGACGCGAGCCTACAACCGGCCGGAGGGAGCGTCAAGCATCTCCCGAGGTGCCCGCCAGTGCGCGCCCGGAGTCTGCGCCGTGGAACCGGCGACGCACGACTCCGTGCCCGCGCGGACTGCCAACGCGCCCGCCAGGGCGCGCGTTCGGACCGCGCGTCGGACTACAATGCGGGCATCGTCAATGTCGCGTCGTCCGGAGCGCACGACGAGCCGGGACCGAAGGCTCGGGTGGGGAGCATGAGCAGACGAATGACGCCGGCGAAGGGTGCGAGTTGCCTTGCGTTGCTCGCGGTCGTCCTGACGGGCGCTCCCGGGGCGGCGCAGTCCGCGCCGGCGTCCGCTTCTGCGGCGCAGGAGCCGGGCGCGCCCGCGCACGGACCGCTGATCGAGCGCTACTGCGTGACCTGTCACAACGAGCGCCTCCGGACGGCGGGCGTCGTGCTCGAAGGGCTCGACTTCTCGAACGTCGCGCCGGGGGCGGCCACCTGGGAGCGGGTGTTGCGCAAGCTGCGGGCGCGGGAGATGCCGCCCGCGGGCCGCCCGCGGCCCGCCGACGCGGAGTACGACGCACTGACCGCGCAGCTCACGGCCGCCCTCGACCGGGCCGCCGCCCGCGAGCCGAATCCGGGGCGCGGCGCCCTGCACCGCCTGAACCGCACGGAGTACGCGAACGTCGTCCGCGATCTGCTGGCGCTCGAGATCGACGTGACGCGCTTCCTGCCGCCGGACGATTCGAGCTACGGCTTCGACAACATCGCGGACGTGCTGCGGGTCTCGCCGCTGCTCCTCGAGCAGTACCTGTCGGCGGCGCGCGTCATCAGCCGGGCGGCCGTCGGCAGCCCGGCCGTGCGGGCGGCGACGGACACCTACCGGACGGCGCCCGACCATACGCAGGACTACCCGCTCGACGGCCTGCCGTTCGGGACCCGCGGCGGCCTGGCGGCGCGGCACTACTTTCCGCTCGACGCGGAGTACGAGGTCCGTGCGTTCCTGAAGCGGACGGCGCAGACCGGGATCCGCGGGCTGGGCGAGGCGCACGACGTCGAGATTGCCGTCGACGGGGTGCGGGCGGGGCTGTTCCGCGTCGGCGGACCCGACTTCTACGACCAGATCGGGGACATCCGTACGGTGGTCGGCGTGACGAAGGCGTTCACCGCGGACGAGGTGCTGCGCGTCCGCGTGCCGGTGGCGGCCGGGTTCCACGAGGTGAGCGTCTCGTTCCTCAAGCAGCCGTCGGTGCTGGCCGAGGAGCTCGACCGCCCCTTCCTGGCGAGCTATCGCGCGGACCCGGTCGACGGTCTGCCCCACGTGGATCGGTTGACGGTCAGCGGGCCCCATGGCTCGGCGGGGCCGGGCGCGACCGCCAGCCGGGAGCGCATCTTCGCCTGTCGTCCCGCCGGCGACGACGAGGCGGAGGCGCGTGCCTGCGCGTCGTCCATTCTCGAGACCCTCGCCCGGCGGGCCTTCCGGCGGCCCGTCTCCGCCGCGGACCTCGACGTCCTGCTGCCGTTCTACGAGGCGGGCCGCGCCGAGGGCGGGTTCGAGGCGGGGGTCGAGACGGCGCTGCGCCGCATCCTGGTCGATCCGGAGTTCATCTTCCGCGCGGAGCGCGACCCCGACGGCGCAGCGCCCGATGCGGCGTACGCGCTGAGCGACCTGGAGCTGGCGTCCCGCCTGTCGTTCTTCCTCTGGAGCAGCGTGCCGGACGACGAGCTGCTGGACGTGGCCGCGCAGGGAGAGCTCGGCGACCCCGCCCAGCTTCGGCGGCAGGTGCGCCGCATGCTCGCCGACCCGCGGTCGGCGGCCCTCGTCGACAACTTCGCGGTGCAGTGGCTCCTGGTCCGGAACCTGGGCGCGGCGCGCCCGACGCCGTCCGAGTTTCCGGACTTCGACGACAACCTGCGGCAGGCGTTCGCGCGCGAGACGACGCTCTTCGTCGAGAGCATCCTTCGCGAGGACCGCAGCGTGGTCGATCTGCTCGACGCCGACTACACGTTCGTCAACGAGCGGCTGGCGCGCCACTACGGCATCCCGGACGTGTACGGCGACCGATTTCGCCGGGTAGACGTGGCCGACGAGCACCGGCGCGGGTTGCTCGGGCACGGCAGCGTCCTGACGGTCACCTCCTACCCCAACCGCACCTCGCCCGTCCTCCGCGGCAAGTGGGTGCTCGACAACATCCTCGGAGCGCCGCCTCCTCCTCCGCCCCCCGACGTGCCCGACCTCGAGGACAACCCGGTGGGCGAGGTGCTGCCGATGCGCGAGCGCATGGCGCACCACCGGCGGAACGCGATCTGCGCGAGCTGCCACGCCCGGATGGACCCGCTGGGGCTGGCGCTGGAGAACTTCGACGCGAACGGACGGTGGCGCATCGCCGAGGGAGGGAACCCCATCGACGCTTCGGCGGAGCTCGCCGACGGGACGTCGTTCGCGGGGCCGGCGGGATTGCGCGACCTGCTGCTGCGGCGCCCGGAGCAGTTCGCGGAGACCGTGGCGGCGAAGCTTCTGACCTTCGCCCTCGGACGCGGACTCGAGCACTACGACGCGCCGGCGATTCGCACCATCCTCCGCGACGCCGAGCCGCGGCGCTACACCTTCTCCGCGCTCATCGAGGGCATCGTCGAGAGCGTCCCGTTCCGGATGCGGCGGGCGGCCTCCGCCACGACCCCGGCGGACTCCGCCGCACCGTAACCGCGCGCCCTGACGGCCAGCGACGACACGAACCGGACTGAGGAGACCGAGAGCCATGATCAGCACTGCACGGTCGCTGCCCCGACGAACGTTCCTGCGCGGCGCAGGCGCCGCGATCGCCCTCCCGTTCCTCGACGCGATGGTTCCGGCCCTGAGCGCCGCGGCACGCGCCGCCGCGCGGCCGGTCCGACGGCTGGGCTTCGTGTACGTGCCCAACGGCGTGATCATGAGCCGGTTCACGCCGCCCGACAGCGGCGCGGGCTTCACCTTCACGCCGATCCTGCAGGCCCTCGAGCCGTTCCGCGACCGCGTGGTCGTCATCTCGGGTCTCGGGTCCTGGCCGGCGGAGCCCCAGGGCGACGGGCCCGGCGACCACGCGCGCGGGAGCGCCGCGTGGCTCAGCGCGGCCCACGCCAAGCGGACGGAGGGCGCCGACCTGCGGGCGGGGACGACGCTCGACCAGATCGTCGCCGACGAGGTGGGACGCGAGACGCAGCTCCGGTCGCTGGAGCTGGCCGTCGACGACGTGAGCGAGCTCGTCGGCAACTGCGACTCCGGATACACCTGCGCCTACACCAACACGCTCTCCTGGCGGACGCCGACGACGCCGCTCCCGATGCAGACCGACCCGCGGATCGTCTTCGAGCGGCTCTTCGGGGACGGCGGCACCCCCGAGCAGCGGGCGGCGCAGGCCCGGATGGACCGCAGCATCCTCGATTCGGTGACGGAGGCGGCGGCGCGCTTCCAGCGCCGGCTGGGGCCGGACGACCGGACCCGCGTCGGCGAGTACCTGGAGGCCATCCGGGACCTCGAGCGGCGCATCCAGCGCATCGCGACCGACGCCGCCGCCGAGGTCGAGGTGCCCGACGCCCCGGTCGGCGTTCCGGACGACGTCGACGCCCACATCCGCCTGATGCTCGACCTCCAGGTGCTGGCCTACCAGGCCGACGTGACGCGGGTCGCGACCTTCATGATGGGGCGCGAGATCTCGCAGCGGACCTACGGCATGATCGGCGTGCCGGAGCCGCACCACGGCCTCTCGCACCACGGCGGCGACCAGGAGAAGATCGCGCGGCTCGTGCGCATCGACAGCTACCACGTCAGCCTGCTGGCCTACTACCTCGACCGTCTGCGGTCGGTCGAGGACGGCGACGGGACGCTGCTGGACCACTGCGCCATCCTCTACGGGGGCTGCATCAGCAACGGCAACATGCACAGCCACTCGCCGCTGCCGGCCCTCGTGGCCGGAGGGGCGGCGGGCGCGATTCGCGGAGACCGGCACCTCGTCTATCCGGACGACACCCCGCTGGCGAACCTGCTGCTGACGCTGGCCGACAAGGTCGGTGTCGAAGTGGAGCGGATCGGCGACAGCACGGCGGCGCTGGCGGACGTGTAGGAGTCTGTCCCGTAGAACGGCCTGGCCTCCTGGAGGGTTGGATGGGCGCCAGACGGAGGCCCCGGCGCGACCATGCGGTCGCGGCGACGAATGGCGGGCCAGGCGAGATGGACGGGAAGCCGAGGAAGGAGCACCCACCGTGCGCGCACCAAGCTTGCTGCTCGTCGCCTTGCTGACGATTCCGCTCGCCTCGGCTGCCGCCGTGGCGCCCGCGGCGCCCGCGGCCCGGGACGGCAGCCTGCTCGAAGCCGTCCGGGCCGGCGATGCCGCGTCCGTCGAGGCGCTGCTCGCCGGGGGGGCGGACGCCGGCGAGGCGGGCCCCGACGGCACGACCGCGCTCCACTGGGCCGTCTACCGGGAGGACGTTCCGACGGTGGAGCGGCTGATCGGCGCCGGGGCCGAGGTCGACGCCGCGAACCGCTACGGCGTGCGGCCGCTGACGATCGCGGCGGCCGCCGGCCGCGCGGCCATCGTGGGGGCGCTGCTCGACGCCGGCGCCGACCCGAGCGCGCCGGCGGCCGGGGAGCCTCCCATCCTGTCGGCCGCGCGCACGGGCAGCCTCGACACGGTACGGCTGCTCGTCCGTCACGGGGCGGACGCCAACGCGAAGGAATCGCTGCGCGGGCAGACGGCGCTGATGTGGGCGGCCGCGGAGAACCATGCCGCCGTCGTGCGGACGCTGCTCGAGCTCGGCGCCGACGTCCACGCCCGCTCCACGGGGGCCGGGACGGTGCGGTCCGGGACGCTGGACGCCGATCAGCGTGCGCCGGAGCGAGTGACCGTCGGCTTCACGCCGTTGCTGTTCGCGGCGCGTCAGGGCGCGCTGGACGCCGCGCGCGTGCTGGTCGCCGCGGGCGCCGACGTCGACGAGCAGGGCCCGCGCGGCAGCAACGCCCTGTTGATTGCGACGCGCAACTACCACTACGAGCTGGCCGCGTACCTCGTGGCGCGGGGCGCCGACCCCAACGCCGCCGACGCGGGCGGGGCCACCGCCCTGCACGCGGCGGTGCGGGCGGAGACCCTGCGCGGCGTGTCGGCCCCGGCCCGGACGCCGACCGGCCACATGAGCCGCATCGCGTTCATCGACTTCCTGCTGGATCACGGAGCGAATCCCAACGCGCGCCTCGGGCGGGACGCCCGGCCGCGGCAGGCCGACACGCGCGACCTGATCGCGGACCGCGTCATCGACTCGAGCGTCTCCACGGGCGGCGCGACACCGTTCTTCTTCGCCGCGAAGGCGTCCGACCTGGAGGTGATGCGCCTGCTCGTCGACCGCGGCGCCCATCCGCGGATCACGACCCACGAGGGGACGACTCCGCTGGCCGTCGCGGCCGGCATCGGCTTCAACGAGGGGCAGCGGCAGCCGCCCGACGCGCGGGTCCTCGAGGCGCTGGCCCTGACGATCGCCCTCGGCAACGACGTGCGCCTGGCGAACATCCACGGCCAGACGCCGCTCCACGGCGCGGTGTACCGCGGGCTCGAGCCGGCCATCTCGCTGCTGGTCGACCACGATGCCCCGCTGGACAGCGCCGACGGAGTGGGCCGCACGCCCATCAAGCTGGCCGAGGAGGGCTTCTTCCAGCTCGCATCGCGACTGCGCCGGGACGGGGCGGCGGCGCTGCTCGCCGAGCTGGGCAACGACACGCCGGAGCAGGCCCGCCTGCGCCGGCTGAATCCCACCCCGCGGTAGAGAAGCTCGCACGAAGCGGCCGGCGCCCGGGAGGGGCCGGCGGGAGGTTGGAACGATGCGTCAACGGAGTCGTCGAGGGATGATCGGCTGCACGGCGGCGGTCGCCGCGGTCGTGGCGCTGGCCGCGGTTCCGGCGGCGGGCCAGATCCGCGCTGCAACCGATGAGGCGCCGGCCCGCACCCCGTGGGGCCACCCGAACCTGCAGGGCCTCTGGAACAAC
>JAPOWL010000016.1 GCA_026707615.1 Acidobacteriota bacterium
GTGTTCATGGTCCTGGGCGGCGCGTTCGAAGGCGACCTCTCTCAGAACGTGCTGTTGCTGAACCCCGGCCACGACCATGCGTGGATCACGTTGCGGCTGCTCGGCACCGCGTCCAACCGCTTCGGCATCGGTGCACGCATCACGGTCGCGGTAGAGACGCCCGATGGCGAGCGGGTGATTCACGCCACGGCCGGGAGCGGCGGGAGCTTCGGCGCCTCGACGCTGCAGCAGGAGATCGGGCTGGGCGACGCGACGAGGATCCGGGAGCTGACGGTCGTCTGGCCGGGCAGCGGGCGTCGCGACACGCATCGCGACGTGCCGCTCGATCGCATGCTCCTCGTCCGTGAGGGCGAGGCTGCGGTGGAGCCCGTGCCGGTCCGGCCTCTCGACCTGCAGTAGCCTCGTGGTCGATCGGTTGACGCTGGCGGAGGGCGCCGGTGAAGATGCAGGGAAGGGTGGATGGCGGGATGAGGCTGCGGGCATCGGCGCGGGGGGGCTGGGTCGCAGGGGCTTTCCGGGTCCTGATTGCCGCCTCCGTGCTCGTGCACGGGGCCGCCGCATCCGCGCGCGCGGCGGGGCAGCAGGGGGCGCCCGTTTCGGCCCCGCTGTCGCCGGTCGCGTTGCCCGACGTGAGCCGCCTGCACCCGTCCGTTCAGCAGCAGCTCCATGAATCGTACGCGTCGCTGACGGCGGTCGAGGCCCGCGGCGACGTCGCACCGCAGCAGCGCGGCGATGCCTTCGGCGGGCTGGGCATGCTGCTGGCGGCGACGGGGTTCGCCGACGAAGCGGCGCGCTCCTATCGCAATGCCGAGCGGCTCGCGCCCGCGGACTTCCGCTGGCCGTACTACCTCGGGCACGTCCAGAAGGACGCCGGCGATCCTTCGGGGGCGGCCGAGAGCCTCGAGCGGGCGCGCCGGCTTCGTCCCAACGACCTCGCGACGCTCGTCTGGCTGGGCCGGGTCTACCTCGACCTGGCGCAGCCGGCGACCGCCGCGGCGCGCCTGGGCGAAGCCCTGGCCCTCGAGCCGAACGAGCCGGCGGTGCGCTTCGAGCTGGGCTGGGCGGCCCTCGCGCAGCAGGACTACGCGCGCGCGGTGGAGCAGTTGACGGCGGCATCGGCGCTGGATCCCGAGGCGACGGCAGTCCACTATCCGCTCGCGCTGGCCTACCGCGGGCTGGGCGACCTCGACCGGGCCACGCACCACTTCGAGCGTCGCGGAACTCGCGGGAGCGGCGGCGAGACGACCAGCGTGGCGTTCACGCTGCCGGACCCGCTGTTGACGGCGCTCCGCGGCATGGTGCGCACCCCGCAGTTCTACCGGGACCGCGGGTCGGACGCCGCCGCGGCCGGCAACTGGCCGGAGGCGGTGGAGAACCTCCGGCGGGCGGTGGAGGCGGAGCCGGGCGACGCGGCTACGCGCGTCAACCTCGGCACGGCGCTGGAGCAGCGCGGTGACGCGCGCGCGGCGGCGGAGCAGTACGAGGAGGCACTGCGTCTCGATCCGGGGCTCCGGGAAGCCCACTACGGCCTGGGCCACCTGCTCGAGCGCAGCGGTCGCGACGAGGAGGCGATCGCCCGGTTCCGGGCGGCCGCGACGGAGGACCCGACCTACGTCGCGGCGCATCTCAGGCTGGGCGACGCGCTGCGCCGCACGGACCGGCTCGACGAGGCCCTGGCGCACTACCGGGAGGCAATCGCGCTCCAGCCGGCGGATGTGGGAGCCCGCTTCGGTGAGGCGATGGCGCTCGTGCGTCTCGAGCGCTACGCGGAGGCGCGGGACCGCCTGACCGAGGCGACGAGGGTCCGCCCCGACCTGTCGATGTTCCGGCACGCCCTGGCGCGCCTGCTTGCCGCCGCGCCCGACGATCGGGTGCGCGACGGCGCACGCGCCTGGTCGCTGGTGGAAGCGCTGCCGGAGGAGGAGAAGCACCCGGCCGTCTTCGAGACCATGGCGATGGTGCTGGCGGAGCTGGGTCACTTCGAGCTCGCGATCGACTGGCAGCGGCTGGCGATGTCGGCAACGGCGCGCGCCGGCCGTTCCGACGTCGCGCGGCAGATGGCGGACAACCTGGCGCTGTACGCACGCAGCCGGCCGTGCCGCACCCCGTGGCGGGACGACGACCCGGACCACCGGCCCGGCCCCCGCGTGGAGCCCGGGCTGCTCGATGCCCCTGCGCCCCCATGACTGCCGGCACGAGCGGTGAGGACGAAGGACAGGCGCGGGGCATCCTCCGCAGAACGTGGGGACTGCGACGGCTCTGGAAGCTGCTTGCGCCGTGGGTGCCGGCGGGTAGCGGCCCGCGGCCGCACCGGGAGCGGCGCAAACGCAGGCCGGGACGGAGGCGCAGGAGGAGGCACGCCCGGGAGGTCAGCCTCCTCGGCGGGTTGACCCCATTCGACGCGCCGGACTTCTACGACGGCAAGCCCGATGGGGATTAGGTACGGAGGCAGTCGATGCGACGCTGCATGGCCGGCGCCATAGGCATCTGGCTCCTGGCGGGAGCGGCTCTGGTCGCGGCCGACTTCTGGGAGGAGAAGGACTTCACGGCGTGGTCGGACGAGGAAGTCCAGGTGATGCTGACCGCCTCGCCGTGGACCAGGAACGTCACGATCCTGACGGGCGACGCCGGCGCCGGCGTCCCCGGCGACGCCGGCGACGACCTCTTTCGGCCGGGGACGGCCCCCCACCGGTTCGGCGGCGGCACGTTTTCGCTCGTCCCGCAGGCCGACGTGACGGTTGCCTGGAGCAGCGCGCTCCCGGTCAAGCAGGCGCTCGTCCGACGGGCGTTCGGTCTCGTGTCCCCGATCCCGCACGAGGGCCAGCAGATGCTGGCGTTCGAGGACCCGTTCTACGCGGTGACCGTGGTCGGGTTGCCGCCGTCGTTCGACGGGCTCGGATTGAGGAAGGATGCCATTGGGGCCGCGACGATGCTGGCCCGCCGGGGCAGGGCGCCGCTTGCGCCGGAGAACATTCTGGTGTTCGCGGACGGTGCGATGCGGGTCACGTTCCAGTTTCCGAAGACGGACCCGATCACCCTGGACGACGGGGTCGTCGAGTTCATGACGACGCTGGGACCGGGCGCCGACATCAGGACGCGGTTCGAGCTCGAGGCCATGATCGTCAACGGCCGGCTCGAGCTGTGAGGCTGCCGGCCGCCGCGGTCGGCCGAGCCCGCTGGCTTCCCGCCCCCTCGGCGGCGCCCGCCGGCTGCCGGCTCCCTCTCGGACCTCGGCGGCAGCTCGCGGTCACTCCTCCCGAACGTCGACGGTGGCGTTGACGGCAATCGGGCCCGCCACCACCTGCCGCCGGCCGGAGGGCCAGTCCACGACGATCTCGTCCACCCGGTCCGCATCCGCCAGTCCGAAGTAGAGCGGCATCGAGCTCTGCGACAGGTATCCCGACTGCCCGTCGTGCACCTTCACGTACGAGCGGCCCGCCGCTCGCACGGTGACGCTGGCCCCCAGACCGTCGCGGTTCGATTCCGTCCCCACGAGCCGTACGGCGAGGTAGCGCAGCGACGTCCGCTCGGCCAGGTCGCTGACCAGGACCATCGGGCCGTCGTGGAACTCGTTCGTGACGATGTCGAGGTCGCCGTCGCCCTCCAGGTCGAAGATGACGGCGGAGCGGGAGCCTACGGCTCCCCAGACCACGGTGCGGCCGAGGAGCCCGAACTCTTCGCAGTACGGGTTCCCCCGGTCCGCGGCCAGGCAGTCGAGCGTGAACCACGGCCGGGCCGTGCGCCGTTCCCGGCGCGGCTCCACGCCGAGAACGAACTCGCTGTCGAGGAACGAATCGCCCCGGTCGTTCAGCAGGACGGAGTTGACGCCGTAGCGGAACGGGAAGTTCATGCTCGAGGCGATGAACACGTCCTCGAACCCGTCCGCGTTGAGGTCGCCGACACTGAGGCCCCAGGGCCAGTAGTTCTCGGTGCCCAGCGCGTCGGACGCCTCGGTGAACGTTCCGTCCCCCTCGTTGCGGAAGAACGCGTTGCCGAAGATGCTCATGCCGCCGGATTGCAGCGTCGTTTCGGACCACTGCATGCGCGACTTCAGCTTCTCGCGGTCGGGGCCGATGTCCTCGCTCATGTCCGAGTGCATGTCGGTGAGGATGATGTCCAGGTCGGCGTCGTTGTCGAAGTCGAACACCTTGATGCTCATGGCCCCCCAGGGCGTGCGCGGGAAGAGCTCGCGGCTCCGCTTCTCGAAGTACTCGCCCCCGACGTTCTCGTAGTACTCGTCGTGCCCCTGCATGTTGAGGACGTAGAGATCGGGCCACCCGTCGCCGTTGGCGTCGAGCGGGCTCGCGTCCCCGGTCCAGCTCTCGTCGACCAGTCGCCGCTCTTCCGTCACGTCGAGGAAGCGGTTGCCGCCCCGGTTCTCGTAGAGGATGCTGCGCTCGTTCCGCGCTTCCGGCTGCAGGTGCCCCTCGAAGGCGTCGGCGACGCCCACGTAGTAGCCTCCCGGGCCCGTCACGTCCGCGGAGTAGACGCCCACGTTGCACAGGAACAGGTCCAGCAGGCCGTCGCGGTTGTAGTCGAAGAACACGCCTGCCGACGAATGACCGGCGTGCAGGAGGCCGGCCGCCTCGGTGACGTCGGTGAAGCGGCCGCTCCCGTCGTTGACGAACAGGTAGTTGCCGCCGCGGACGGTGGTCACGTAGAGGTCGGGGTCGCCGTCGTTGTCGGTGTCGGCGAACGACGCGGTCACGCTGATCCGGTCCGCGAGGCCGACTCCCGCGGCGTGCGTGATGTTGTCGAACTCGCCGCCGCCCAGGTTGCGCCACAGCTCGTTCGCGCCGACCTGGTTGGTGAAGTAGATGTCGAGCCGCCCGTCGCCGTCGACGTCGGCCACCGCGATGCCGTTTCCGTGGTCGTAGTGGACCGGCTTGTAGGCCTTGCCCGAGTCGTCCGTGACGCGGTTGACGAAGGTGATGCCGCTCGCGTGCAGGCGATCGGTGAAGCGGAAGTCATGGAACACCCGGAAGCGATCGACGGTGGCGAGCTGGTCCCGCTCCCGCTGGGCGAGCCACGGGGGATCGAGGATCTCCTCGGGGTACGCGTATCTCCGCGGGGCAGGCGTGGCGACGAGGGCGCGCAGCGCGGCCGCCAGCTCCGCGCGCTCGTCCGGGCTCGACCCGTCGAACACGCCGCGGATCCGCAGGCTGCGATCCACCAGCAGCAGCTCCGTGGGCGGGGGCGCCGGCTCCGCGCCGGTCCGGTCCACCGGCAGGTGGAGCCCGTGCCGCACGAGCTGCCGGATCGGATTGACCCGGCCCGTCAGGAACTTCCAGCGGTCCTGATCCGCCCCGGCGGCGCGCGCGTGGTCCAGCAGGACCTGCGGCGTGTCGAACCCGGGGTCGAGGCTGAAGCTGACCAGCCGAACGTCGTCCCGGCCCGGCAGACCCCGGAGCTCGTCCTGGAGCCCGCGCAGCCCGGCTGTCACGCCGGCACAGTCGCCACCGCAGCGGGTGGACGTCAGGTGCGCGACCCACACCCGGCCCGCGAGCTCGGCGGAGCCGAACGGGCTGCCGCTCTGGTCGAGCAGCGAGAACGACGGGATCTCGAGGACGCGGCCGGCGGCCAGCAGGTCTCGGGCGGTCGGGGCCTCGGGAGCTGGCGTGTTCGTCGCCTGTGCAGGCGTCTCGGAGACGGCCTCGCCGACCCCGGCGATCACCGCACCGCCGCTGAAGAGGATCACCCCCGCCAGTGTCGTCGCTCTCGTCGCCGCGCTCATCGTCAGAATCCTCCCGCCTCGGACGCCGGGCTCTCCCAGGCGCGGTGCCCCGAGACCCGCTTCCAGGCATCCGCGGCGCAGGACGTGCCAAGCGGCCGTCGCCCGCACGGGCTGCCTCGCGTCCGCGCAGACTCCCCACGCGCCCGCCGGGGCGCGCGATCTCCCCTTGTCCCTCATTCTTCCACATTGCCCTGTGGACACGCTGTGGATCGCCGGGGGCGAGCCGCGTTGCGCGCCTGTCGGCCGGGTGGTAACGTGAGGCGCCGTGCTGCTGTCCGAGACGCTGCCGCCGCGGGTCGCGGGGCGTGCGCCGTGACCGGCGACCGTCGAGGCATGGAGCATCCTGCCGCTCGGACGCGATGGGGCGCGCCGGGCGGGGCAGCGCTGTTGGCGCTCGTCGCCTGCGCTCCGGTCGCGGGTCAGGAGCCGGCCTTCGAAACTCGCCCGCCGAGCAACGTCCGCATGGCGCAGCGCCTCGAGGCGCTGGCGGCGGCCCGCCTGGCGACCCTGGAGCACGACCGCGACAACACGGCGCGGCTGGAGGCGTTGCGGGCGATGCCTCCGTTCACGGATCCGGGGGAGCGGTCGGTCTACGAGGCGTCCATCGCGGGGGAGCTGCTGCGGTCGGGGCGCACCGAGGAGGCGATCGCCGCGCTCGAGCGCCTGCGACGCCGCCTGGAGGCCGACGACGATGCCGTTCCGGGCCACCTGCCCGCGTTCCCGCGGGAGATGCGCCGCTCCCTCGCCATCGCCTACGCGAAGCTCGCCCAGGACGAGAGCTGCCTCCGCCGGAACGAAGCCGCGCGTTGCGCCGTGCCCCCCGACGGAGAGGGCCCTCGCCCCGGCCGCGACGCGGCCCGCAGGGCCATCTCCCTGTACGAGCAGATGGCGGAGGAGGCTCCCGACGACATGGTCGTGCGCTGGATGCTCAACCTCGCCTCCATGTGGGCGGGCGAGCATCCTGACGGCGTCCGGCCGGCGTGGTTGATCCCCCGCTCGACGTACGGCTCCGGCTCGGGCGTCTCCCGCTTCGTCGACGTCGCGCCGAGGCTCGGCCTCGACCTCGTGGGCGCCGCGGGCGGCAGCGTCATGGACGACTTCGACGCCGATGGAGACCTCGACGTCATGGCGTCGTCGTGGGGACTTCGGGATCAGCTTCGCTACCTGCGGAACAACGGGGACGGCACGTTCGACGACGCGACCCTCGCCGCCGGGCTGGAAGGCATCGGCCGCGGGCTGAACCTGAGCTCCGCCGACTACGACAACGACGGCTTCGTCGACGTCCTGCTGCTGCGGGGTGCCTGGGCGCGGGATCCGGTCCCGAACTCCCTGCTCCGGAGCAACGGCGACGGGACGTTCACGGACGTCACCGAGGCGGCCGGGCTGCTGCGCGCCGCCCCCACCCAGGCGGGCGTCTGGGGCGACTACGACAACGACGGCGACGTCGATCTCTTCCTCGGCAACGAGGCGTTGTCAGGCTCGCCGTACCCCTCCGAGCTGTACGCCAACAACGGGGACGGAACGTTCACCGACGTCGCCGAGGCGGCCGGCGTGCAGGTGGTCGGGTTCGTCAAGGGCGCGGCGTGGGGCGACTACGACAACGACGGCCGCCTCGACCTCTTCGTCTCCCGCCTCGGGGAGCCGAACCAGCTGTTCCGCAACGAGGGGCCCGGGCCCGACGGGCGGTGGGCGTTCCGAGACGTCACGGCGGCGGCCGGCGTCGCGGAGCCGGACAACAGCTTCCCGACGTGGTTCTTCGACTACGACAACGACGGCTGGCTGGACCTGTTCGTGGCGGGCTATCGCACCTTCCTGGGCGACATGGCGGCCGAAGCCCTCGGGCGCCCCCTCGTGATCGGCCAGGGATACCCTCTCCTGTATCGCAACCGGGGCGACGGCACCTTCGTCGACGTCACGGCGGCAACGGGCCTCGCGACGATCATGCCGGTCATGGGGAGCAACTTCGGCGACCTGGACAACGACGGCTATCCCGACCTCTACCTCGGGACGGGAGCCCCGGGGCTCGAGATGCTCACCCCGAACCGCGTATTCCGCAACGTCGGCGGCACGCGCTTCGAGAACGTGTCGCCGGCGGGCGGATTCGGGCACCTGCAGAAGGGGCACGCCGTCTCCTTCGGCGACATCGATCACGACGGGGATCAGGACGTCTACGTGGTGTTGGGCGGCTACTACGAGGGCGACGTGTCGCGCAACGTCCTGATGCTGAACCCCGGCCACGGCAATGCGTGGGTGACGCTGCGCCTCGAGGGCACGGCGTCCAACCGCCTGGCGATGGGCGCGCGCATCGCCGTCGCCGTGGCGACGCCCGAAGGCGACCGGGTGGTCCACGCCGTGGCCGGCACGGGAGGCAGCTTCGGCGCGTCCACGCTGCAGCAGGAGATCGGCCTCGGCTCGGCCACGAGGATTCGAGAGCTGACGATCGCGTGGCCGGGCAGCGGCCGCCGCGACGTGCATCGCGACGTGCCGTTGAACCGCGTGCTCCGGATCCGCGAGGGCGACCCCGTGGTGACGCCCCTGCCGGTCGACCCTCTCGACCTCGACCGATGATCGCGCGCCGCGGCGCGCCCATGCGGTGTCGCCGGCGTGCCGGGTCGACCCTGAACGCCGTCCTGGACGTTCGGCGCCCTGCCCGGACCGACTACCGCCCTCCGGCTCCCAGGCTGAGCAGGTTGGCGAGCAACGCGTACGCCCCCGTCGTGCCGGCCGGAAGCTGCCGCCAGAGCCCGAGTCCGACGTAGATCCAGCGTCCGCGGCCCGACTGCGCCTCCACGAGCGCCCCCCGCTTCAACCCCGGGTTGTACTCGAAGGTGTCCTCCAGCTCGACCAGATCGGCGTAGCGCTCGTCGCGCTCGCCGAGGAAGTACAGCCCGCGCTCCTGCACCCACTCGTCCCAGGTGGCCGGGCCGACCGGATTGGGCCAGGCGAAGACGGGGTGATCGTTGGCGAGAATGCGGATGGGCGCGGTTTCGTCGGTGACCCGGTTGCGGCTGACCACCGCGGGATACGGGCCGTACTGGGCCTGGTTGAACTCGAACTTGTTGTACTGGACGATGACCGTCCCGCCGTCGTCCACGTATTCCAGCAGGCGGTCGTTGTTCGCGCGCAGATCCAGGCGCCGCTCGTAGGCCCGTACGCCGGTGACGATCACGTCGAAGCGTGACAGGTCGCCCCACGCCAGATCGTCGGCGTCGAGGAACTCCAGGTGCGCGCCGAGCTGCTCGATGGCAGGGGGCACGGCATCTCCGACGCCTTCGATGTAGCCGACCACGAGGTCCGACGCGACGGCCACGTCGATGATCTGGAACGTGCCGGCGGCCCGGCGGCCGATGTGCCGCCGCTCGATGTGCGGGTACTCGATCACCTGGAAGCCGCTCGTGAACCGCTCGCTGCCGCTCTCGACCGCCGCCCCCACCTGGTACTCGCCTGCCGCGGCGCCCTCCGCCGCCACGCGGAAGCGCACGGTGCGCGACTCGTCTTCACGCGAAAGGCGCACGGGCACGCTCGTGGGAGCCGCACTCCATCCCGCGGGCAGATTGAGGACGACGGAACCGTCCGCCGCGTCGGGTCCGGTGTTGGTCACCGTGACGCGAACCTCGCGCGCGGTGCCGGAATCGGCCGGGATGATGGCGATCTCGGGCGTCATGGAGACGGCGAATCGCGGCACGACCTGCAGGTCCATCCGCTTCTCGCCCGTGAACACGTCGTCGACGTAGCGGTTGCGGACCGGCCTTTCGACGGCGATGCGCTGCCCGCCCAGCTCCACGTCGAAGGTCGCGCGGAACGGCGTAGGCCTGAACGGCGCCCCGAAAGGCACGTCCGGCTCGAAGTCGTAGCGGTCGGCGCCCTCGACGTGGCTCCAGTGGATGTCCGTGAGCCTGGCATCGACGGGAATCCGGGCGTCGCGTTCGCAGAGGTACACGCCGCCGGGTCCGAGTGGCGCCGCGTCGCAGCGGGAAGCGGCGTCGAAACCGGAGACGCGGACGCCGTGGATGGCCAGGGCCGCACCGCCGTGATTCGCGGCGCGCAACTCCAGGCCGACCGGCTGACCGCGCGTCACCACGCCGTCGTCCGCGAACGCGTCTAGCTGCAGACCGTGGGCCAGTACGGCGGCCCGCTCGAACTGCCGTTCCTTGGTCTCCAGGCGGAGATCGATCTCGCGCCGGGCGTCGGCGGTCAGCGCCATCGCCGGCAAGCTCCCCCTGAGGGCGCGTACCGCGTCGAGACCGGCGACGGCCGGCTCGCGGGCGCCGGCCATGCCCTCGGCGGCGAACCGCTCGAGCGCCGCGCGCGCCTGCCGCGCCAGCTCGGCCAGTCCGCGGTCGAGGGCGGCCGGGGCGTCATCGCCGGCGAAGCGCGCGAGCCCTGCGATGGAGGTATCCACGCCATCGAACAGGGAGGTCTCGCCCGCCGCCGAGTGCTCCGCGATGGTCGTCTCGGCGAGACGGTAGCGCGCGCCGGCCGGGCCGGACGGCAGGGCGATGAACTGCCCCATGCCCTGGCACTTGTGCATGCCGCGCGCGAGGCTGCCAATCTCCGCCCAGGTCGCGCCGAGCAGCGGGTCATAGCCCCCGAGATCGACCGTGGTCAGGTCCGTGTTGCGCGCCGGCCGGAAGCGGAGTCCCGGCGGACCGCCACCCATGCCGAAGGGGAACCCGACGCGGAAGTAGAACTTCCTCGCCTGCCAGGGAGCCAATCCTGCGGCGATCTGCTCCGGAAAGCGCTCCGGGTCCGCGGCGGCGCGCCACGCCTCTTGCGCAAGCACCGCCGACGCCTGGTGATGCTGGCCGCCGCCGCGCCCCTCCGGCGACATGGCGGAGACCACATCGGGCCGGATGGTGCGGATC
>JAPOWL010000068.1 GCA_026707615.1 Acidobacteriota bacterium
CGGATCGTCGCGCGCCGCCTCCGCCGCGAGGATCGCCGACCAGACCTTGGCGTCGGCCCACTCCATGTGGGCTGAGAGTTGACGAAGCAGTTCCGGGTCACGCATCGAGCACCTCCATCCAACGTCGAGAGTCTCCCGTCCGGCCGACGCGGCCGCCGCCGTTCCCGCCGATCACACCGCGTCGCACCGGCGCACTACGAGCCGATCACCGGTTCGGAGCTGTCGTCGGAGGCGAGACCGAGCGCACAAGGCGCCACGGAACGAGCCGGCCGTCCGTGCGCTGCTGGAGGTCGTCACCGCCGTAGACCACGGCGGCATCCCACCGCGGCCGCAGATCCTGAAGATACGGCCGCACGCGCCTGAGGCCATCGAGCATGCTCGACGACGGAGTGGCGGCGGACTTCGCCTCGATGACCGTCAGGCGGTCGGGCTCCTCGACGACGAGATCGAGCTCCGCACCGCTGCGTTCGCGGTAGAACGAAAGACCGCCGCGCTCGCCGTGATGCGTGCGATGCTTGAGCACTTCGGTGACGACCCAGGTCTCGAAGAGGGCGCCTCGCAGCGGATGCGTGCGAAGCTGCCCGGGCTCCCGAACACCCAGGAGCCAGCACGCGAGAGCCGTGTCGTAGAAGTACAGCTTCGGCATCTTCACGAGTCGCTTGCGCCGGTTGGCGTTGAACGGCGGCAGGTGGAACGCGACGAAGCTCGCCTCCAGGATGCTGAACCAGGCCCTGGCGGTAGGCTGCGAGATGCCGCAGTCGTCGGCGAGGGCCGAATAGTTGAGCAGTTGCGCGGTACGGCCGGCGCAGAGCTCGACGAAGCGCTGGAACGTGGTGAGATCTCCCACCGTGCTGATCGTGCGCACGTCTCGCTCGACGTAGCTCGCGACGTAGGAGCGCATCCAGTCGGGGGGGCTGACGTTCTGATCGAAGATGCGAGGGTAGCCTCCGCTGAAGAGGGCCTCGTAGAGATCGGCCGGGTGCTTGGGAAAGCGGCGGATCTCATCCCAGGACAGCGGGAGGAGCTGGTGCATGGCGGTTCGCCCGGCCAACGACTGCGTGACCGACTCGAGCAGGGCGAAGTTCTGGGACCCGCTCAGGATCCAGCGCCCCGGCGAGGGGTCGGAGTCGATGATGCCCTGCAGGTACGAGAGCAGCTCCGGCACCCGCTGCACCTCGTCGAGTACGGCGCCGCGCGGGAACTGCGCCAGGAACGCTCTCGGATCGTTCTGCGCGAAGGACCTGTCGTCCGGCGACTCGAGGGAGCGGTAGGGATGACCGGGGAAGACCGCTCGACACAGCGTGGTTTTCCCGCTCTGCCGGGGACCGGTGAGCGTGACCGAGGGCGCCCAGGTGGCAGCGCGTTCGAGTTCCTCCGCCAGGTCGCGGTGAATCACGAGGCCATCGTACGACGGCAGCCATGCTAAATCCAATTCGTATTTTGAATTAGCACGAACCTGACGGACTCCCACAGGATGACTCGTTCGGCCGACCTGCTCACCGGACTTCGGCTGGTAGTGGCCCTGCCGCTGGCGGTCTCCTTCGCGCAGCCGGAGTTCCTTGACGCGAGGGTAGGTGCGGTCCTGCTGGCCGCGGCCATCGGCAGCGATTATCTCGACGGCAAGGTCGCCCGGCGGCTCGGCACTGCGTCCCCTCGCGGTCAACTGTTCGACCACGGGACCGACTGCCTGTTCGTGACCGCCTGCCTGACCGGCGCGGCAGCAGCGGGTCAGGTACCCCTGGTGCTGCCCGTGCTCGTCGCCGTCGCCTTCGGCCAGTACGTGTTCGACTCCTACTGGGTGCACCGGCAGAAACGGCTGCGCATGAGCACGCTCGGACGCTGGAACGGCATCGGATACTTCGTGCCGCTGGTCGGGCTGGCGGCGGCACGCCTGGACGCGTTCTCCGCCATCGCGGCTCTGCTGGTGCCAGCCGCCCGCGCGACCGCGTACGTGCTGGTCGCGTCGACCCTCGCCTCGATCGTCGACCGCGCGACCGCAGCCCGTCGGGCGCGGGAAGAGTAGGTTCTCTCAGAGCCACCCCTTCTGGCGGGCGATGCGCGCCGCCTCGACGCGGTTCGACGCACCGAGCTTCCCGATCGCCTCCGACAGGTAGTTGCGCACGGTCCCCTCCGACAGGCCCAGGTCCGCGGCGATTCCGGCCCCGGAGAGGCCGTCTCCGGCCAGGCGCAGGACCTGCCGCTCGCGGTCGGTCAGAGGGTCGGCCTCGCACCAGGCCTCGGCGGCCAGCTCCGGTGCGATGGCGCGGCGGCCGGCGCGCACGTCGCGCACCGCCCGCGCGAGATCCTCGGCCGGCGCATCCTTCAGCAGGTAGCCGCGCACCCCGGCGTCGAGCGCCCGGCGCAGATAGCCGGGACGGGCGAAGGTGGTCAGGATGATGACCCGCAGGCCGCGCCCGACCAGGGTGGATGCCAGCTCCAGCCCGCCCATCCGCGGCATCTCGATGTCGGTGAGCACCACGTCCGGCTGGAGGCGCTCGGCGAGCTCGAGGGCCTCGGCGCCGTCTCGCGCCCGAGCGACCACCTCGATGTCGTCCTCGAGGTCGAGCAGCGCGCAGAGCGCGCCGAGCACCATCGCCTGGTCCTCGGCGACCAGAACCCGGATCATGCCGCTTCCCGGCCCGGCGCCTGCACGCCCGCCCCCTGCGGCCCGGCGGCCGGGAGGCGAACGGTGAGGGTGACGCCCCCCGCAGAGTCGAGCTCCACCGCGCCGCCGGCCCGCTCCACCCGTTCGCGCATGCCGGAGAGGCCCGTGCCCTCCCGAATCGCACCGCCTACCCCGTCGTCGGCCACCGCGAGGCGGATTCGTGATTCCTCGCGGGCGAGGCCGACCCGGCAGTGACGGGCGTCCGAGTGGCGGACGACGTTCGTGATCGCCTCGCGCAGGCACATCGCCAGCACCGCTTCCCGGTCCGGCGGCACGTCGATCGGCGGCCGGTCGACGGCGAGCTCGATGCCCCGCGCCTCGCACGCGAGTCGGGCCGCGGCCAGCTCGCCGTCCAGGTCCGCCCGGCGGAAGCCGGCCACCGCCTCGCGCACCTGGCGCAGGGCGCCGCGCGATACGGTCTCGACGTCGCGGATCTCCTGCTCCGCCCGTCGATCTCCGCGCGCCGCGAGCTTCGCGGCCAGCTCGGCCTTGATGGCGATTACCGACAGCGTGTGGCCGAGGAGATCGTGGAGATCGCGCGCAATCCGCTCGCGTTCGGCAACGGCCGCAAGGCGCCGCACTTCAGTCTGTGACAGCCTCAGCGCGCTCTCCTGACGCCCGGCCTCCGCGAGGTGGACCGTCGCCGCGCCGACCAGCGCGGAGACCGGGGCACCGAACAGCAGGAAGATCGCGGGCAGGTCCAGCGCCAGCGACTCCAGGAAGACCACGAGCGCGATGCCCGCGAGGTAAGCCCAGGCACGCGGCGGTCGGACCGCCCGTCCGACGAACGCGCTGCCGTAGATGAAGAAGACCGTAGCGCCCGCGTTGAACGGCATCCAGGCGATGCCGAGCAGCAGCAGGCCCGCCACGTTGACGAGCAGCCGCCGGCCGGACTGCCGGTAGCCGTCGAAGTAGACCGCGAGGAACAGCGCGATGGTGCACAGGGCGAGGGTGAACTCGACCGGCTCGAGCGGGACCAGGAACCACTTCTGAAAGAAGTTGGTCAGCCAGAAGAGCCACAGGTAGGGCATCCAGCCGAGCCGCTCCGGTGGCAGGAGGCGTCTATGCGCCGACCGTCGCGGCGTTCCGCCCACCGGCGATCCTCCCGACGATGGAACCGACGGCGACGCACCACACGATCTCGTTGATCGTCCAGGCCCACGCCAGGCCGTAGGAGAACTCGACCAGGACCAGGTTGAGGAAGATGTGCGTCGGGAACCCGATGAGCACGCCCGCGTAGACGCCGAAGGCCGCCCCGCCCGCCGCGCCGGCTGCGAAGCAGGACCGGACACGTGCATAGACCCACACGAATACCGCGACGGACACGAAGTCGCCCAGGGTGAGCCACAGCGGAGAGAAATCCGTGCGGAAGAGAAAGGACGCCTCTGCGTAGATGGGATTGAGCAGGAAGCCGTGGACGATGATGTCCAGGGCATTCGCCACAATCCCACCGAGCACGATCGCGAGGACGGTCTGCTTGCTGGTCATGGTCCTCCTACCGGATCTCCACGTCGTCGAGCTCGAAGGCGAAGACTCCCGCGGGGGCTCCCGGCAGAGCCGTCGCGACGAACGCGAGGCCCCCGATGCGCCCCGGAGCCGCGGTCGGGAAGCGCGCGAGGGGGATCTCGACGTGCGCCCAGTCCGCGGGCGCGGTGAACGGCACGCTGGGGGGTACGGTCGGGGACGCGCCGCCGCTGAACAGCATGACCAGATAGCCCCGGCCGTCGCCGCGCGCCCGGAAGCGCAGCACCTCGCGGCCGGAGAAATCGACCGGCTGCATCGGCACCGGGCCGGGGAAGTAGATGGCGCCCGCCCACGGGAACGTGAACGGCGAGCCGCCCGCGACGATTTCGCCTTCCACCCGCAGCGCCCCTTGCGAGGCCGACAGCTCCGCGGTCGAAGTGCCGCCCTGGACCCGGTCGGTCGTCACCTGCCATCCGACCCCGAAGCTGGCGCCGACGCCTTCCTCGAAGTCGGAGAGTAGCGTGGCGTCGGGAGCCTCCAGCGCGGCCGTCGCCTCCTCGCCGATGCTGCGCGCTACCTCCTCCTCGATGCGGCGCGCCACCGGGTAGCCGTCCTTCCAGACGGCGACCAGGCGCGTGCTGGCGGAGACGTCGCTCTCCAGGTCGCCGTCGATCAGCACCAGGTCGGCGATCCGGCCTGCCTCGATGCGCCCGCGGTCCTCGAGGCCGAAGATGGCGGCCGGCGTTGCGGTGGCGGCGGCCAGCGCCTCGGCGCTGCTGAGCCCGGCCCGCACCAGAAGGCGCAGCTCGCCGTGCTGGGAGATGCCCGATCCCGTGCCCGGGTTGGGCGCGTCGGTCCCCGCGAGCAGTCGGACGCCGGCCGCGCGCAGGCGCCGCACGTTCGCGATTGCCGTCTCGCCCCGCGCGGCCGGCCGGGCCTCGTCGGGCAGGTCGGGGAAGCGGTTGGCCAACGTCTCGCGCTGCATCCGAGACGCGGCGGCCCCGTCCGCCTCCCGCAGCAGCTCGGGGTCGATGCCGTCGCCGCTCATCGCGGTCACGACCGACAGGGTCGGGACGACGAAGACGCCGGCCTCGGCGATCCGGGCCGCCTGCGTGTCGTCGACGACCGTGTCGCCCCAGACGTGCACCAGACCGTCCGCGCCGAGGTCGACCGCCTCGAGGGCGTGCGCGAGCTTGGACACGTGGACGACGGCCAGCAGGCCCTCGGCGTGCGCGGCCGCGATGAGGGCGCCGATCGTCGCCGGATCGAGCGACGGGATGTCCATGTAGGGGCTGCCGTCCTCGTACACGATCTTGATCCAGTCCGAGCCCTCGGCCTTGCGCGCCGCGACCCACGCCGCGGCGTCCGCGGGACCGCTCACGGGCTCCACCGGGATCCCGAACTGCGTGCCGTGCCCGCCGTCGGCCGTCGCCAGCATGCCGGCGGTGAAGAGGTCGGCCTCGTCCCCGCGCTCCAGCGTCTCGCGCGCGGCGCGCTTCGAGGCGGCGAGGGCCGGGTCGGTGAACTGATCGAGCACCGTCGTCACGCCGAAGCGCACGGCGTCGTTGAGCGTCGTTCCGAAGGTATGCACGTGGGCGTCGATCAGCCCGGGCACCAGGGACCGCCCGCTGCCGTCGACGCGGGCGACGTCGTCGGGGATCTCGAGCGACGCTCCGACCGCGCGGATGCGCCCGTCCTCGACCCAGACGTCGTGGTCGGCCCGGAACGCCTCCCCGTCGAAGACCGTCGCGCCGATGACGGCGAAGCTCCCCTCCGGCAGCTCGTCCGCGGCCCCCCGCCCCGGTGCGGACGGCTCCGGCAGGGCCACCAGCGTCCCCACGAACACCCCCACGGCCGCCACGCCATAGGCGACGGCACGCGTCACCGTCCTCCCCGGTCCAGGCATCCTCACCTCCTCGACGCTGCGCGCCGGTCAGGGCTAACTGACGCGGCGGAACCCGAACGACGCGACGAGCAGAAAGACGACGGTGCAGGCGCCCAGCACCGCGAGGTGCAGCCCCGCGGGCTGTCCCTCGTCCATCGCGATTACCTTCAGCGCGAGCTGCGCGAGGTGGTAGGCGGGGAACACGACCGCTACGTCCTGCAGGACCGACGGGAACAGTGAGATCGGCAGCCACAGTCCCGACAGGAACGCCATCGGCAGATAGACGAGGTTCACGATGGCGACGGCGGCCTGCGCCCGCACCCAGGCACCGATGGCAAGGCCGAGCGCGCAGAACGGAACGACGCCCGCGAGCACCACCCCCGCGAGAGCGAACCACTGCCAGCGGTGCAGCGCCACCCCCGCCGCGGTCGCGCCGAGCACGAACAGCCCCAGCACGACGGCGGCGCCGAAGAGGAGTGCCGTGGCCACGCGCGCGAACAGGTACGCCCCCACCGGCATCGGCGTCGTCTGCTTGAGCAGCAGAGCGCCACTCTCGCGCTCGGTGGCGAGCCCGACCCCGAAGCCGAACAGCGACGGCGGGATGATCCCGAAGACGCCGTACGTGGCCAGCAGGTAGGTGGGCATCGCGGGCGTGAAGGCCATGACCACCCCGAAGAAGACGTAGAACATCAGCGGGAAGATCAGCGTCGGGACGGTGAAGGCCGGCGTCCGGGCCACCGTCAGGCACTGGGCGCGCGTCTCCATCACGTAGACCCGCGCGCGGTGCGCGAGGCCCGGCCGGGCTCGGCCGCCGGCGGTCGCCGTCATCACGCGTCCTCCCGCCGGTCGTCGCCGCGGATCAGCGTCAGGAACGCGTCCTCGAGCCCGACGCCGGTCACCTGCAGATCGTGGAGGTCGGCATCCCGCGCCAGCAGCGTCCGCAGCACCTCCTCGGGATACGCCGCGAGGATCTCCAGGTGCCGGCCGTTCCGCTCCACCCGCGCCACCCCCGACAGGGCAGCGACCTCTTGCGGGCTGACGCTGGTTACACAGCGGATGCGCCGGTCCGCGGCGCGAGACTTGATCTCGGACGGCGTCCCTTCGGCCACCACGCGTCCCCGGTGCAGGACCGCGATACGGTCCGCGAGGGCGTCGGCCTCCTCCAGGTAGTGCGTCGTCAGGACCGCGGTGCGACCGGCCGCCTTCAGGGCGCGGATCTCCCGCCACAAGCTGCGCCGCGCCTCGACGTCGAGCCCGGTCGTGGGCTCGTCGAGGAAGACCAGCTCCGGATCGCCCGCCAGGGCCAGCGCGAACATGACGCGTTGCTTCTGCCCGCCGGACAGGCGCGCGAAGCGGCGCTCGGCGACGTCCTCCAGGCCGGCCACGGCGAGAAGCCGCGATACGGGCAGCGGCGCCGCGTAGTAGCTCGAGAAGAGCTCCAGGTGCTCGGAGACGGTCAGCGTGATCGGGACGCCCGACGACTGCAGCATGGCGCCGCGGCGGAAGCGTACGGCGGCCGCCCCCGGCTCGCTCCCGAAGACGCGCACCTCGCCGCGCTGCACGGGAAGGCTGCCCAGCAGCAGGGCAATCGCCGTGGTCTTGCCGGCCCCGTTCGGACCGAGCACGGCCAGCACCTCGCCCGCCCGGACGTCGAGGTCCACCCCGTCGAGCGCGACGACGTCGCCGTAGCGATGGTGAACGCCCGCGAGCTCCGCCACGCGCTCGTCGCGAGCCTGTGACCCCGTCGTCCCGGAGGCTGCCGTCATCCTGCGACCGATGATACGGACCCGGTCGGGCAACCGGTAGTGTCGGGCGTCAGCGGCAGCAACTGACGAATGTCACGGAGCCACCTTGCGGTACTTGCGGATCGGCCGTCCGCCGCTCGTCTCGAGGAGGAACGTCCGCCCGGGCACGTCGTACTCCCAGCGCAGCGTCTCGCCGTCGAGCACGAGCAGGTCGCCTTCGCGGCTGATCCCGAACGTGCGCATGCGGATCGGGTCCGAGCCGGTTACCGTGAGCTCGACGTCATCGGGCGACGGCCCGTGCAGGTCCTCCGAGCGCTCGTAGCCGTAGGTCCACGTCATCGGCCCCCAGCGGTACTCGCCGTACCCCGCCGTCGACTCGAAGTCGTCCGGGCCGTTGCGGTGCCGTGTCGCCATGACGAGCCCGTCGTGCACCATCCAGCGCCCCTCCATGTCGGGCGGCCGGAGCACGCGGTCGCCGACGTGCCACTCGACGAGCTCCCACGTGCCTTCGATCACCGCCCGGACGTCGGCCGGCGGGGCTTCGTCCTGCGCTCCGGCCGGCGCGGGGTGCGCCCCCAGAGCGGCGAGGAATCCGAGGGCGCCCAGCGCCACCGGAAGGATGCTGACGACGGTCCGGCGTTGCGACATGCGATGACCTCCCTGGATGGTACGATCCTGGCGAGCCGACCCGGTTCTCCGGGCGGCGTGCACGTCGGGCAGGGGGATGAGAATGCGGTACAAGCTGCTGGGACGGAGCGGCCTGCGCGTGTCGGAGGTCTGCCTCGGCACCATGATGATGTCAACGGAAACCCCCAGCTCCGCCGGCCCCGAGGAGAGCCGCCGGATCCTGGAGGCGTTCGCCGAGAAGGGCGGCAACTACTTCGACACGTCCAACGAAGTGTACAGCGGCGGTCTCAGCGAGCGGATTCTGGGGGAGTTCGTCGCTTCGGACCGCCACCGCTACGTGGTGACGACGAAGTACACCAACACCCTGTACAGCGGAATGGACCCGAGCATCCGCGACCATCCCAACGCCGGCGGCAACCACAAGAAGAGCATGGTGCATTCGGTCGAAGGGAGCCTGAAGCGCCTCGGCGTGGACTACATCGATCTCCTCTGGATTCACTTCTGGGAGTACAGCACCGACATCGCGGACGTGATGCGCAACGTGAACGACCTGGTGCAGCAGGGCAAGGTACTGCACTTCGGCCTGTGCAACACGCCGGGCTGGGTGGTGGCGCGCGGCCAGACCGTGGCCGAGCAGCGGGGCTGGGAGCCGATCTCGGCCCTGCAGTACCAGTACAACCTGGTCTCGCGGGACCTGGAATTCGAGATCATCCCGTGCGCCCGCGCCCTCGGCATCAGCGTGAACGCGTACTCGCCGCTGGCCGGCGGCTTCCTGACCGGCAAGTACACGCGGGGCGACAATACGGAGAGCCGGCGCTACGACAGCGGGTTCTGGAAGCAGGTCGCCTCCCAGTTCGACGAGAAGGCGTACGAGATCGCCCGCAAGGTGGACGAGGTCGCCGACCGCCTCGGAACCAGCTCGGCCGCGGTGGCCCTGGCCTGGGTGCGGGACCGCGGCGTGCTGCCGATGATCGGGGCCCGCAAGGTCTCCCAGATCGAGGACAGCCTGCAGTACCTGTCGGTCACCCTGCCGGAAGAGGACATGCGGGCGCTGAACGAACTGAGCGCTCCCCCGCTGCCCTGGACCTACCAACTGCTCCACGGCGAGAAGAGCCTGATCCGCCAACTGGCCTCGGGAGGCATGCTGAACGCCATCGACAACGAGCACTTCCCGGCCTGACGAGGGCGACGGCCGAGGCGGGAGTCGGCAGCCATCGCCCGCCGGCAGGGAGGCGTGCAGGGCGCGGTCGCGGTCGGTCTGCGCAGGAACGGCGCGGACTCCGGTAGGCCCACGGCGCGGGATTCGGAGCCGCACGCGACGATTCCCGGGGAAGACACAGGCGCGCTGGACTATACTCGCCGGGTATTCCCGCGTGACGGCGCGGTGCGACGGGGACGGTCGCGCCGGGCGAGCCCTGGGAGGACGGGATGCCACCGGACCGGGATGTCGGCGATCCGGACGCTGCGACCGCGGCTTCAGCCTCGCGCCGGGGCTTCCTGAAGTGGAGCGCGCTGCTGGGAGGGACGGCGGCCCTCGGGGGCGGCGGCCTCCTGCTGTCGCGCGACCCGGCTCGTAGCGGGCCGGGACCTGAATCCGCAGGCTCACCGGGCGCCGCGTCCGGCGGCAGCCGGATCTTTCGCACCGCGAACACGCCGGAGTGCCTGCACTGCGCGCTCCTGGCCCACGTCGAGGACGGCCGGCTGGTCAAGGTGACCGGCGACCCCGACTTCAACATCCTCGCCTGCGCCCGCGGCCTCTCGCGCATCCGCCAGCTCTACAGCCCGCACCGGCTGAAGTACCCGATGCGCCGGTTGGGGCGGCGGGGCGAGGACAAGTGGGAGCGCATCAGTTGGGACGAAGCGCTCGACACGATCGCCGAGCGCTACCGCCGGATCCTGGAGGAGGACGGGAACCGGGCGTTCCTCTCCTTCGGGTCGACCGGCAACTGGTCGACCTTCTCGACCGGCGTGCGCGGCATCTATTCCGCCTTCTGGAACCGCTTCGGGGGGGCGACGCCGATCATCTCGCAGCTCTGCTGCGCGTCGGTCACCGAGGGGTTCAACGCCGTCTTCGGCGGCGGCCGCTCGGAGTTCCGCGACGAGTGGGTGCACAGCCGCTTCTTCCTCGCCTGGGGCAACAACCCGGCCGTCTCCAACCAGGGCTACATGAAGAACCTCTTCCAGGCCCGGGAGGAGCATGGCGC
>JAPOWL010000045.1 GCA_026707615.1 Acidobacteriota bacterium
AGCGGAGGCCGTCGAGCTGGTCTCGCACTACCGCATGGGGCCGATCTTCACGCCGCCCGTCGTCAGCCGGCCGGAGGGGCCGATCGCGACCCTCGGGCTCGGGGCCGGGAGCGGCGGCACGAACTGGCCCGGCGGCGGCTACGACCCCGAGACGAACGTCCTCTACGTGCCCTCGCGGACTGCGTTCTACTCCTGGGAGCTGATTCCGAGCCCCGGCCCGGACGTCTCCGACATGCGCTACGTGAAGGGGACGGAGCGGCGCGGCGTGGGCCACGGCGGCCTGCGCGATCTCAATGTCCGCGGCCTGCCGCTCGTCAAGCCGCCCTACGGCCGCCTGTCGGCCATCGACCTCGACCGCGGCGACCTCCTGTGGCAGGTCCCGCACGGCGCCACCCCGGAGCGCGTGGCGCGCCATCCGGCCCTCGCCGGGCTCGACATCCCGCGGACCGGCCAGCCCTGCACGCACCTCGTCGGCCCGCTCGTCACCGCGACCCTCGTCGTCCTCGGCGAGTGCGACTTCCGCCGGACGCCCGCCGGGCGCGGCGCCATGCTGCGCGCCTACGACAAGGCGACGGGCGACGAGGTGGGCGCCGTCTTCCTCCCCGCGCCGCAGTCCGGCTCGCCGATGACGTACCTGGCCGGCGGCCGCCAGCACATCGTCCTCGCCATCGGCGGCCGCGGCCATTCCGGCGAGTACGTCGCGCTGCGGCTGCCGTCGTGAAGCGATCAGTTCATGAGGCGAAGCAACGCGAACACGGCGGCCGTCTGAAACCCGGCGACAGCCAGCACGATGCCGACCACCCACTTGATCAGGCGCGCTTCGAGCGTGGCGAGGTCGGCCTTGGTTGCCAGGACGGTGGCGTCGACTCCTCGATGCTCTGCCGCCTGACGGACGGCGTCCGCCACGGCTTCGGCCTGCTCCGGCTCGATCCCAACGCCTTTCAACCTCGAACTCCTTCACGCAGGCGGCGCGGTAGATGTCGTAGAGCACTTCGTCCGCGGCGCGCTCCTGCAGGCCTTCGTACGCCGACTCGAGGATCCGGATGCAGCGCCGCAGGTTGCCGGTCTGAAGCGTCATGGCGCGACGACAGGATACCGCGGCCAGACGTCGGGTCCGTTGGCTCGGCACGATCTGGCGATCGGCGTACCGACGGGCACCGCGGTCCCCGTCGTAGCGCAACCGTGCTTTACGTTGGACGGACCAGATGCAAGACACGATTCCAGGACGCCACTCGGCAAGACCTCATCCGTTGCCCCGCCTGTCCGGTTGCGCGGCTGGGCGTTTCACAGCACAATACGTCTCCCTTGCAGGCTGCCTTCCAGCCTGCCGGTCCCGGTTCGGGCGCCCCGGGGCGCCCGGACGCCTGCGAGTCCAGGGAAACAGCAGCGTCGCGACGGAGGACGGGTTTCGGGCATGGATTCGCGGTCGACAGCGACGGCGCCGGTCGTCTCCGGCAAGTTCCTCACGGTCGGCGGCCGGCACTTCCTGATCAAGGGCGTCTCGTACGGGACGTTCGCCCCGGACGAGAGCGGCGGCCAGTTTCCCGCGGCCGCCGTCGTCGCCCGTGACTTCGCGCGGATGCGCGAGGCCGGCTTCAACACCGTCCGGACCTACACGGCGCCGCCGGAGGCGGTGCTCGACGAGGCGGCGCGGCACGGCCTGCACGTGATCGCCGGGGCACCGTGGCCGCAGCACGTCGCGTTCCTCGACGACCGGCGCCTGACGGCCGAGATCCGCAGCGGGGTGGCCGAGGAGGTGCGCCGGGTGGCGGCCCACCCCGCGGTGCTCCTGTGCGCGGTCGGCAACGAGATTCCGGCCGGCGTGGTGCGGTGGCACGGCCTCCGGCGCATCGAGGCCTTCCTGCGCGAGCTCCACGACGACGCGAAGGCTGCGGCCCCGGACGCGCTGGTCACCTACGTCAACTACCCGCCGACCCACTTCCTGGACCTGCCCTGGTTCGACGTCTGCGCCTTCAACGTCTACCTGCACGAGGAAGCGGAGCTCCGGGCCTACGTCGCCCAGCTCCAGCACCTGGCGGGGTGCCGGCCGCTGCTGCTCACGGAGGCGGGAGCGGACGCCATCCGGGAGGGCGCAGAGGGGCAGGCGGCCCTGACCGCCATGCAGATTCGCGCCGCGTTCGCGGGCGGCGCGTGCGGGGCGGTGGCCTTCACCTGGACGGACGAGTGGTGGCGCGGCGGCCGCCCGGTGGACGACTGGGCGTTCGGGCTCGTCGACGCCGACCGCCGGCCGAAGCCGGCCCTGGAAGCCACCGCCCGGGCCTTCGCCGCCGCGCCGTTTCCGGCCGCGGACCGGGAGCGGTGGCCGCTGGTCTCCGTGCTCGTCTGCGCCTACAACGCGGCCGAGACCCTGGCGGACTGTCTCGATTCGCTCGAGGTGCTCGACTACCCGAACTACGAGGTCATCGTCGTCAACGACGGGTCGACCGACGACACGCCGGCCATCGCCCGCCGGCACCGGCGGGTGCGGGTGATCGACACGCCGCCCGGCGGCCTCTCCGTCGCCCGCAACGTGGCCCTGGCCCACGCGGCGGGCGAGATCGTCGCCTACACCGACGCCGACGTGCGGGCCCACCCGCAGTGGCTCACCTACCTGGTGCAGCCGTTCCTGGAGCGCGACGTCGCCGGGGCCGGCGGCCCCAACGTCGTGCCGCCCGACGATCCGTGGCTCGCGCAGTGCGTGGCCCGCGCCCCCGGCGCCCCGACGCACGTCATGCTCGACGACGTCATCGCCGAGCACGTGCCGGGCTGCAACATGGCCTTCCGGCGGCAGGCGCTGCTCGACGTCGGGGGCTTCAACCCCATCTTCGGGTGCGCGGCCGACGACGTCGACGTCTGCTGGCGCTTCCAGGCGGTCGGCGCCGAGATCGGGTTCGCGCCGGCGGCGCTCGTCTGGCACCACCATCGGTCGTCCGTGCGGGCCTACTGGAAGCAGCAGTTCAACTACGGGAAGAGCGAGGCCTGGCTGACGCGGCGGCACCCGGAGAAGTTCGCCGACGGCCGGGCGCGCTGGAGCGGCCGGATCTACAGCCCGCTGCCGTGGGTGCTGCCGATCGGCGAGCGCCGCATCAACGCCGGCGTCTGGGGCATGGCCCCGTTCCCTTCCGTCTACCACGCGGGCGGGGCGGGGCTCGCGTTCCTGCCGCACCAGGCGCGGTGGCAGGTGCTGGCGGCCCTGCTGGTGGCAGTGGGATGCGCCGGCGTCGCGGCCGGATTCCCCCGGCAGGGGACCGTCGTCGCCCTGCTGGGGACGGCGGCGCTCCTCACCACGGTGACGCGCTGCGTCCAGCGCGCGCGGCGCGTCGACATCGACGATCTGCCCCGGATCGGGGGCCTGCCGCGGAGCGCGAGCCGCGCCGTCTACCGGGTGACGATTGCGGCCCTGCACGTCCTGCAGCCGCTCGCGCGCGGGCTCGGGCGCCTGCGCGGCTTCCTGTCGCCGCCGGGCGAGCCGCCCCGCCCGGCGCCCGCGCCCGGGTCCGACCCGGTGCCGGTGGAACGCGACCTCGCCGGGCACGACCCCGCGGTCCGCGATCTCCGGGTCCGCGACCTCGGGCGCGCGCTGCGGCTCGTTCGGCGCCGATCGGTCGAGGACCGCTTCTGGAGCGAGCGCTGGACCGCGCGGCCGGATCTGCTCGGACGCATCGTGCGCGGCCTCCGGGGCGCGCCGGTGGGATTCGGCGTGGAGGCCGACGACGGCTGGCAGGGCTACGACTTCCGGATCCACGCGGCGCGGTGGGCCCGCCTCGACCTGCTGACCGTCATCGAGGAGCACGCGGAGGGGCGCTCCCTGCTCCGGACCCGGATGCGCCTCCGCGTCAGCCCGTTCGCCCTGGCCCTCGTGGCGGGGCTGGCCGCGGCGAGCGGCGTGACCGCCGCGCTCGGTCTGGGCACCGCAGCCGTGGTGTCCGGCGCCCTGGCGGCCGGAATGGCCGGCGCCGCTCTCCGGCGTCTCGCCCGCGTCGTGCCGGTGATTCGGCTGGCCGTCGCGCGCGCGGCCCGCGGCTGCGGGTTCGAGCCGCTCGACGCACCCGAACTCGCCGAGACCAGCGCCGCCGATCCTACCGTCGAACCCGGCGGCGAGCTCGAAGGGGCTGGATGACGCCAGCCCGGCGGCCTCAGATGGCGTCTTCCGGCGCGTCCCGCAGGAAGTGCTCGCGCGGGTGGTGGATGCGGTCGTAGCTGTCGGCGGCCACCACGTAGTACCAGTTCGCGAAGCGCGCCGCGAGCCGCTCCGCCTTCTCGCGCCCCTCGTCGACCCGCCGCTGCCAGGACTCGTGGGCGTCGGTGTCGGACTCGTCCGGCTCCGGGAGGGCCGTCTCGTCGAACTCGGCCGTGATGAAGACGTAGCGGTTCTCGCCGGGGCCGCTCTCGGCGTCGTCGCTCGTGTCGTCGCCGACGGCGATGGCCTCGCCGCGGCCGTACACGATCTCGCCGAAGCGGAGCGTGTAGAGCACGCCTTCCGTGGTCCGGACCAGCAGCTCGCCCTCGTTCGAGAGCAGGCCGCCCTCCTGCGTCGGGTAGAAGCCCTTGTTGATCAGGTCGCGGACGTCGCGCTGGCTGATGCGTCCGGCCATGGCCGCGTCGCGGAGGTTGCCGCTGACGCCGGCCGGCTTCGGGCGCACACCCGCGATCTCCATGCCGATGATCGCGCCGACGAGGCGGTTCACCTCGACGAAGTTGACCTCCTGCCCCTCCGGCACGTCGCTGCCGCTCCAGACGTTGTCCTCGACCTTGTCGAGCGTGAACTCGCGGGGCAGGGTGGCGCGCCGGGTCTGCTCGTCCACCTCGTACTCGTTGAGCACGATGTGGACCACCTGGTCGCGCTCGACCTCCAGCAGGTTCTGCTCGATCCAGTCCTCGAACGCGGTGCTGATGTCGGCCTCGAAGCGCGCCGCGTAGACCCGCTTCTGTTCCGGAACGCGCACGAAGCGCAGCCCCTGGCGACCCTCGACGGCGTTGCCGACGATGAGGTCGGCCAGCCCCTCGCTGTTGGCGTCCCGGACGGTGACCCGCGTGCCGCGCCCCACCAGGCCCGGCGTCGTCAGATCCGTGGGGTCGATGACGCCGAGGGCCTCGTGATCCGCCACGTTGTCGGACCGGAAGTCCTCCTTGACGACGCTGATGATGTCGGCCGCGATGTTCGCCAGGCGCTCGCGGCCGTCCGCGGGATAGTCGTTGTGGGAGGGTATGGTCCACAGCCCGTCCTGGTTCGTCACCTGGAACGGGATGGCGGCCGCGGTGTCCTCGTCGAACTCCACGACCTCGAGCGTGGCCGCGGCCTCCGGATCGGTGAACTCCGGGAAGAAGGGCTCGCCGATGTCGAAGAAGGCGTCGGGCACGGCCCGACCGGGTGCGCTCACAAGGGCCACGACGGCCAGCACGACCGCCGCGCCCCCCAGGGCCAGCGTGGTTCTGAGCTCGTTCATCGTCACTCCCTCAAGCGGCGCGCCGCGGCGGCGCCTTCGCGCTCGCGCCGCTGGCGCCGTACGAAGACCCAGGCGCCGAGGACCATCACCGGCACCGGCGGCAGCAGGATGGCGAACGTCTTGATGGACGTCTGGATCTGCCGGATCTGCGCCTCCATCTCCTCGCGGCCGGCCTGGATCTTCACGTCCTTGTCGGTGTTGATGTTGGTGGACAGCACCTCGAGGCGGCGGTTCTCGACCTCCTCGAGGTTGCGCACCATGATCTGCTTCGTCTGCGCGTCGATGTCGGTCCGGGCCTGCAGCTCCGCCACGCGGTCGTTCAGCCGCGCCTGCGCGTCGTTCAGCGCCTGCTCCGCCTCGTCCTCGGCCGCCTGCTCGTCGGCCGTCCGCTGCGCGATGAACTCGGCCGTGCGCGCCTCGACCCGCTCCAGCGTCCGGTGGCGCGCGCGGCGGCTGCGGAGGTCGATGAACGAGTCGTCCTCGAGCAGCGTGTCCATCGCGTTCAGGAAGAACGTGATGTTGTCGAAGGTCAGCCCGCCCGGCGCCTGCTGGCGGATGGCGAAGAACTGCTCGCTGACGAAGTCGAGGTCGGCGACGACGATGACGTCGACGGGCCCCGCCGGCTCGGGCGCGTCCTCCTCGGCATTGGCTGCTGCCGGCGAGTCGGCCTCCGCAACGGCTTCCGCTTCGGTAGCGGCCTCGCTGTCCGCCTGCGCCACGACTTCCGCTTCGGTGGCGCCTGCCGTTTCCGCCTCGGCAGCGGCTTCGCCGTCCGCCGGCGCGCCTTCGGCCCGGGTTGCGGTTGGCTCCGGCTCGGCGGCCTCCGGGCCGGCGGCCTGCGCCTCTCCGGACCCGGCCGCGGCGGGTTCGCCTTCGGCCTGCGCTTCGCCGTCCGCCGCACCTTCCGGCACCACCGCACCTTCCTGATCCGGCTCACCCGCGGGCTCCACGGTGGCGGCGGGCGGCGCGGGCTCGGCCGTCCGCGGCGGGCCGGCGGGCTCCGCGGCGGCTACCGGGGACGCCGCCTCGGGCTCCCCTTCGCCGGCGGCGGCCGCCTCCCGGCTCCCGGTCGGCTCGTTCCCGGCCGCCGGCGGCTCCGCTGCCTCGGATGTGTCCCGGCCGCTCGGCTGCTCGGCGGCGGGAGCGGCAGTCTCGCCCGGGTCCGATTCCCCGGCCGCATCCGCTCCCCTCTGTTCCGACTCCGACTCCGCCGCCGGCACGGTCTCCTGGTCGCTCTCGTCCGACGCGGCTTCGTCCTCGCCGGCGACCGCGGCGTCGGCGCCTTCTGCCTGCGCGGACGCGGCCGCCGTCGCTCCGGCATCCTGGGGCTCGGACTCCCCCGCTTCGGCTGCTTCGGACCCGGCTTCCCCGGACCCGGCATCCTCGGCCGCCGTAGCGGCGCCTTCCGGATCCGCGGCCTCCTCAGCCCCGCCGGCCTCGGCGCTCTCCCCCTCCCCACCCACCTCCGCCGCCGGCGCCCCGCCCGCGAAGCGGACGCGCGCCGCGATCACGTGGTCGTCGGGGTCGGGCTGCCGCGGGGGGTTGGGATTGACCTGCGGGCCGAAGAAGGTGCTGCGCACCAGCGAGAAGTAGCCGTTGCTGCCCGACGCCATGCCCGTGCGGAGCAGCGGCTCGAACTCGTACCGCGCGTCCTCGACCGCGTCGAGGGAGCCGGCGAAGAGGAAGACCAGCTCCTGGAGCTGCGCCGTCATCGGCGACCCGGGGTTGAACGTATCCGGGTTCTCGTTGCCGGGGCCGAGGAAGACGACGTCCTCGGGCATGTGCGCCAGCTCGGGATGCGGGTTGTAGCTGTCCCAGAGCACGCGCGTCGGCTCCCACGCCACCCCGAGGTCCATCAGCCACTGCCGGACGTTGCCGCGCGGCCCCGGCCGGGGCTGGCCGGGCGGATAGGTGAAGGGATTGCCGTCCCCGACCCATTCCGTCGGCGAGAGCGTCGGGTTCACCGCCGGCAGCGGGTCGACCAGGATCAGCGCCGGCTTGCCGGAGCGGATGTAGTCGGCGACGAAGCCCTGCTCGTCGGTCTGGAGCGACGACGGGAGCGGCACCAGCAACGCGTCGACGTCCTGCGTGATCGGCTGCTCGGGGCTGATCTCGACGACGTCGTACTGCTTGCGGAGCTCCGTGACCACCGACCACTGCGGCGTGAACTGGCTCTGCTGGAAGTTCATGCCGCCGAACAGGTTCGCCATCGTGGCGACGACGCCGACCCGCTTGCGGGCGGTGCGGGCCACGACGCGGATGCTGCGCATGATCTCGTACTCGGCCGGCAACCCCACGTCGAAGAAGCCGATGACCTGCTCCTCCGCCCCGCAGGTGAACGCGACGCCGAGGAACACCTCCTCGACCTCCGAGCGGGCCGTCGAGACGTTGCGGATCGGCCGCGGCAGGATGCCGAACGTCTCGCGGGCCTCGCGCGCCGCGTCCGTGAACGGCTGGGTGTCCTGGATCAGCACCTCCACCCGCGACCCGCCGAGGGCGTCGATCTCCTCCAGGATGCTGACCAGGTTCGAGCGCGTCTGCACGAACGGCTCGGGCACCTCCGGGCTGATGAACGCCTGGATGAACACCGGCCGGTCCTCCGGCAGCTCGGCGAGGAGCTCCCGCGTCTCGCCGCTCAGCGAATGGAGCTGCTCGGCCGTGACGTCGACGCGGACGCTCAGGCGCGACGCGATGACGCCGAGGCTGACGAGCGCCACCCCGATGGCCACCGCCCGCACCAGGTGGTGCGCCCACATCGGGTAGCCGTCGGCCCGCGCCGGCCAGTGGCGCCGGCTCAGGACGAGCACGTTGAGATAGAGGAAGAAGGCGCCGACCGCCGCGAAGTAGACCAGCGAGCTGAGGCTGATGATGCCCTTCGCGAAGTCGTCGAAGTGGATGTAGACGCTGAGCGCCTCGAGCGGGCGCTCCAGCCCCGGCAGCAGGGCGCCGACCGCCGCTCCGGTGACGATGAGCGCCGCGCAGAACAGGGCCCCCACGATGAAGGCGATCGTCGCGTTGCGGGTCAGCAGCGAGGCGAGCATGCCGACGGCGATGAGGGCCGCCCCGACGAACCAGTAGCCCAGATAGTTGCTGAGCATCAGCCCGAGGTCCGGGCTTCCCAGGTAGAAGAGCACCGCGACGTAGCTCAGCGACAGCGCGACCGAGGCGCTGTAGACGCCGAGCACGGCCAGGTACTTGCCCAGCACGATCTCGACGTCGGTGGCCGGCAGCGTGAGCAGCAGCTCGTCCGTTCCCTGCTTCTTCTCCTCCGACCAGACCCCCATCGTCAGCGCGGGGACGAAGAAGAGCAGCAGATACGGCAGCCAGAGGTTGAGCTGATCGAGGTTGGCGAGGTTGCGCAGGAAGAAGCGGTCCTGCCAGAACGCCGCCGCCGCGCTCAGGAAGATGAACAGGGTGATGAAGACGTAGCCGCTCGGGCTGCTGAAGTACATGCGGAGATCGCGGCGGGCGAGCGCCCCGACCATCGCCGTGTTGACCTGTCCTGGCATCGGCCTTCTTCTCTGGTCCTGATCGTCTCCGGGTTGGGCCGGCGAACAGCAACGCCACCGGCCGTGATCCTCGATCGAGCAGCGTCAGCCGGCTCCCGGAGGCGCAGCCTCCGGACCGCCGGAACGGGCCGCCTCTTCGCCGGCGCCGGGAGCAGCCGTCTCCGCGGCCTTGGGAGCGGTGGCTTCCGTCCCTCCGCCGGCAGGAGCGGCGGCAGGACCCGCTGCGGCAGGACCCGCTGCGGCAGGACCCGCTGCGGGCGCCGGATCGGAAGGGCCGGCCTGCGCCCCGTCGTCGGGAGGCGCGGCGGGCCCGTCGCCCGCCGCCAGCGGCAGCTCTTCCGCGCCGGCGGTCAGCCGGTAGAAGGGCCGCTCGAGCGAGCCGTCCTCCTTGAGGTCGTCGATGGTGCCGTCGAACACGAGCCGGCCGCTGTTGACCAGCAGCACGCGGTCGGCGACCGCCTCGGCCTCGTGCAGGATGTGCGTCGAGATGAGGAGCGTCTTCGTGCGGCCGAGGCGCTGGATGTTCTCCCGGAACTGCCGGATCTGATTCGGGTCGAGGCCCGCCGTCGGCTCGTCCATGATCAGCACCGCCGGGTCGTGCAGCAGCGCCTGCGCGAGCCCGACGCGCTGCCGGTATCCCTTCGAGAGCTTGCCGGTCGGCTTCTCGAGGACCAGCGCGAGCCCGCAGAGCTCGATGACCTCGTCGATGCGCTGCCGCAGGTGCGGCCGCGGCATCTGGCGGGCCTCCCCCATGAAGCTCAGCAGATCGAGCGGCGTCATGTCGGGGTACAGAGGCCCGTTCTCCGGGAGGTAGCCGAGGTGGCGGGCCGCGTCGATGCGCCCCCGGCGCACGTCGAAGCCGGCGATGGCCGCGGAGCCCGCGCTCGGGGCCAGGTAGCCGGTCATCATGCGCATCATCGTCGTCTTCCCGGCACCGTTGGGTCCGAGGAAGGCGACGATCTGCCCCTGCGGCACGGAGAACGAGATGTCCTGAACGGCGACGAACGGCCCGAAGTACTTCGTCAGGCCGACGGCCTCGATCATCGATGGCGCGGTTGCCGGATCCATACCCCCCTCATCAGACGCTCCGGACGACCCCCCGGCCGGTACGTCGACCGGCTTCCCGGGAAAGCCGCAGTGCCACGAACGCTGGGCGATGGTCGCCGAACGCCGTGCGACGCAGAGAATAGCCAAGACGGCCGCGAGCCTTCAAGATCTCACGGGGCCGACCCGCCGCGGCACCGCCCCCGCAGCGCAACGAAAATTCTTGTTTGCACACATTTAACACCGCGTTAACTTTCGACTGCGGGAGCGATGGCCGCTCCGGCGCTCCCGCGGGGCACGCGGATCGAGCTCCACGGCGAAGCCTCGGATCGCCAACATGTCGTCGAGTGGATCGGTCTGCCGGTCGGAAGGTACGAGGTGCTCGGGACGCTCGTCGACGTGGCCGGCCACGAGCAGGTCGTGGTCCGCGGCTACCTGCGCGTCATCGAGTAGCGGCGCCCGCTCGCCGGAACCCCTCCCCTCGGATCTCCGTCCAAACGGGGCAGCGAGTGCCCTTGCGGGCGCGCTGGGAGTCTGCGCGCGCGAGACTCCTGCTTCGCCGGCTGCTGCGGCGCTGACACGGG
>JAPOWL010000546.1 GCA_026707615.1 Acidobacteriota bacterium
TGGTCCAGGTGACGGTGGGGCCGGGCATGATCCAAAGCGGGATTCAGCTGACGCTTCCGTGACGCGCGGATTCGAGCTCCGGGTCAGGAGGCGAGGACCCTCTGGCCCTGCTCGCGCAACTCACCCTGGCGACCGACGTAGCGGTAGAGCCTCACCGGGCGGATACCGAGTCGCCGGCAGTCGCCGACACCGACGTGTCGCGGTGGGCCATCGCGTTCGACAGCGCGAACTTCCTGCCCCCTTGCGCCCGCGGGCACAGGCAGCCTGGAGCCCGGCCCGGGTTCGTTCCCGGATCAGCGTGACGTCGCCCGGGAACGCGCGCCCCGTCACCAGGTCGACCATCGTACTGCTCACCATGGCCGGTGGCGTCCTGTGGATGCGGAGATCCGAGCCGCCATCGCGCGGTGGCGACGCCTTCCCGCCGCCGTTCGTCGGCGACGACAAGTCCTGGCCCCCGTCGGGAGCAGCGACAACGCCCACGCCCTCGTCTGGCGTGTGTGTCACAAAGCCGGCCAACCGGCTACCGACTGCATCAGGGTGAGAAGCGCCAACCAAACGCGTAGCGCCCCCGCTGCCGGCTTGCCGAGCGCGTCCAGATCAGAAGAGCACCGCCATCCCCAGTCCGTAGCGCCCGCCCGTCAGCAGCGGCGCCACCCGAACGCGGTTCCCGAAGCCGGAATCGACGCCAGCGTAGACGGTTTCCCGTCCACGCTGGAACAGGAGATCCACGCCAATCCCCGCCAGCGCACCGAAACCGGTAAAGACCAGGTGACTTCTGTTGGATACCTCGCTTTCCTGCCCAGGGCTGGTCCGAATCTGCATCGCAAGCGAGAAGTTGAAGATCGCCCCAATCACCGCGCCGTTCAAGACCGAGTCATGACGTCTCCGTTGAATGAAGCACACCTGATCCGGCGTCAGCTCCGTGACCACGGCTGCAGGCGGCCGGCCGAACTGCCTTCTCCACCAGGGGTCCGATTCGGCCACCCTCAGCAGCGCGGGCGTCAAGTCGGTGACTCGGCCCTGCAACGCTTCGCCGTGAAGGTCGCAGGCAACGCCGCCGGTCCCCGCTTCGTCGCGCACCGTCACCGCGACGTGGTCTCCCCGTCGAACCGTGCGCAGGAGCTGTTCGAAGGAAGAAACGACTTGAGCTTCGGCAACCGCGGGCGTCACGGCCAGCCCGGCCAGCACAAGACCGCACACGCTCGAGCTGCGTCCCATTTCAGCGCACCTCCGTGCCTCCCCAACGATCGTCGGAAACAGGGCCGCCGGTTCGGTACAAGACCCGCCCCGTCGCTCTCGCCTCAAGGAACAGCCCGATATTCCTACCCGCACTCGTCGTCTCGACAGCGGTGCGCTGCGGGGTTCCCCCGGCTCAGGCGCCGGCCCGGTCGGAGCGGTCGCGCAGAACCGCGACGTCGCGGGCGATGGCGTGCAGGGTGCCGCCCAACTCGTCCAGCTGCTTCCGATTCTCCTGTACGTTCTCGGTGAGCGCCGCGTGCGCGGCCTCGTTCTCCTTGAGGATGCGTCGCCCGTAGGCGAGCAGCACGAGGGCCGCAATCAGCCACCCGGCCGCGTCGCCGAAGTCGCTCAGGACCCGCAGCACACCCGCAACGCTACCCATCTGCGCCACCATCTCTCCACGGCAGGCGATACCCGCCCCATCGCACGCGTCAGTTTTCTCGCCCTGACCCACGCCGCGCTGCGGTTTCGCCGACCTCCCGTCCCGGACGGCCGCGACAAGGTGCGAGGAAGCCAGGCTCCGGAAGCTGGCGTCCCGACCAATCCGAGGCTGCCCGCGACGTCCCCACTGCCCAGTATGCCTGTACGGTCGGGTAGGCAACTACCCATCGGTCGGTTCCGGCGGCGGTCCCTTGCGCTTCCGCGGCTGGCCGCCGGACGCGGGGCGGGGGTAGCGCAGGTAGGCCTGCAGCGTGTGGTAGCTGATCCCGAGCACCCGACAGGCCCTGCGCTTGTTGTTGTCGCAGCGGTCGAGCACCAGCCGCGCGTAACGGCTGCCCCACGCTCGCATCGTGTCATCCCGCACCAGCGAGGGCATCAGCCGCTCCGCGTACTCTCCCGTGACTCGGGGCGGCAGGTCCTCGGGAGCGATGCGTCCCGTCGGCGACAGCGTGACCGCCCGCTCGATTACCCGTTCGAGCTCCCGGACGTTGCCGGGCCAGTCGTAGGTCATCAGCGCATCGACGGCCGCCGGAGACAGGTGGAGGCTGTGACGGCCGGGGTGGCGCTGCACGAAGTGATCCGCCAGCAGCAGGATGTCCGAGCGCCGCTCGCGCAGCGGAGGAACGCGGATCTCGAGACCGCTCAGCCGATAGAACAGGTCCGCCCGGAAGCGGTCCGCCGCCACCAGGTCGCCAAGGCACTGATTGGTCGCGACCACCAGGCGTGTGTCCAGCGTGCGCGTGACGTGGCCGCCCACACGCTCGACGGCCATCTCCTGAATCGCCCGCAACAGCTTGGCCTGGGCCGGCAGAGACAGATCGGCGACCTCGTCGAGGAGCAGCGTGCCCCCGTCGGCGAGCTCGAACTTGCCGGGGCGTCCCCGGACACCGGTTGCCGTCCGATCCTCGATGCCGAAGAGCTCCGCCTCCAGCAGCGTCTCGACCAGCGCGGCACAGTTGACGGCGACGAATGGCCCCTGGGACCGGGGGCTCTGCTGGTGGATCGCCCGCGCGACGAGCTCCTTGCCCGACCCGCTCTCACCCTTGACGAGCACGGTGAAGCTGGTCGTCGCCATCCGCCCGATCTCGTGTCGGAGACGGACCATCGAGGGGCTGGTTCCGATGAGCGGTGACGTGTCGGAGCTCTGTGCCATGGCTCGTGGGGCAGTCGTGCCTCCCGGCGGCGGATTGACTATCAAACTCGGTGCCATCCGCAGCGCGACCCGTGATTACGGACGCCGACCGAAGCCGCGCGCGCCCCACGCGTCGCCCCGCAGCCCCAAGGGGTAAGCAACTACCCTTCCACCGTTGCCTCACTGTCGCCGGTCCGATAGGGACCCGGACGCGGGCGACTGAAATCCACCGGCTTGTCGAACGCGAGCGCGGCCCGATAGCGAAGACCTCCGGGCCCGATCGCCACCACCGCTGCGCGCACGATCTCCCCTCGCACCAGCAGGTGTCCGCGCTCGGCCAGCAACTGGAGCGTCACGGTGCGGCCGGGGGCGAAGCGCACCCCGGCCTCCATCAACACGCCAACCGTAGACCAGTTGATGATACGCATGCGCCGGCCGGGCCACAGCCGTGCCGCGGCAAGCCAGCGCAGGGCGCGACGGGGCTGTCGCGGGGCGCGGCGGCGTTCGGGCTCCGCCCTTGCTACCGGGAGCGCCATTCGCCCGCCCCCGCATCGTAGGTCATCACCCGCACGCGTCCCGTCGCCGCGAGAACGCGCACCGCAGCCTGGCCGCCGCCCCTCCCCAGGAGGTAGATCGTGCCGCCCGTGGCTGTCCCGAGCGGACTCAGGGTCAGGATCCCCCCGGCTCCCAACCGCAGCGCGCCGGCGTCCGTGGCCCCCGCAACTCCGCGCCCGATGGACGGAACCGCCGCGTTCCTCGCGACACGGACGCCGGGAAAGGGCTCGCGAAGGCGAAAGGGCGCCTCCACGGGCTCGTCGATTCCGCGTGCGATGTCCGTCTGCCGAACGCCATTGCCGTTGCCGTCCGCGTAGGCCTGCACGCGAAAGCCGTCATCCTCGGGAAGGAACCGCAGACCGATTGCGGTGCCGCGCCGCACGGCGATCGCACGGGCGCGGGCGACCTCTCCCGCCAGGTACCGCGCGGCCCCGAGGACCTCCACCGCTTCCCCGCGCGCCGTCAGGGCCGGGAGCGACAGGCCGAGCAGCACGGCGACCAGAGCCATCGCCAGCGTCACTTCGATCAGAGTCACACCTCGTGGGTCTCGCATCATCCCCCGCCTCATCCGCTCGCCTCATCCGCTCGACGAGGCGCGGCCGCGGGAGGCGTCGACCGGTGCCGGCGCCTCCCCGGTCGCTGCACCTAACGTTCGGCAGAAGGCCCGACAGTCACGAGGGGCTTCAGCCGCAGGAAGGTCCGCTCGCCGATTCCGCGAACGTTCATCAGCTCCTCGATCCGGGTGAAGCCGTCGTTCTCCTCGCGGTACTCCAGGATCCGCTGCGCGGTGCGCGGACCCACGCCCGGCAGCGTGTCCAGTTCGGCAAGCGTCGCTCGATTGATGTCGATCGCATCCGCGTCGGGCGTCGCCCTCTCGACCGCCGGGTCCGACGCGTTCTGCGCCTCCCACGCGCCGCCCTCGGCACCGGCGCCGAGCAACGCGCACCATACCGCGACTCCTGTCACGAAACGTCTCATCGATCCCCTCCCGGTAGTGGCTGACGGCCGCCCCTGGTTCCGGCCTCTTCGGACGACCCCGCGCGAAGCAGCGTGGCGAGCAGCAGGCCGGAAGGGCGCCCGCCTCTTCGACGGGGCCGGCCCAACGAGCAAGCAAGGCAAGTGCCAGGACTGCTTCGCCAACTGCAACGCGCGGCCCCGGCCCGCCGTCGTGCAGGAATGACCACCCGCGTTGCCCGGAGGTGACGCAGCCGCGCGGCCCGGGACCACGGGCCGGTGGCGGATGGCGCGGCACCTGGCGCGCGGCATGGCGCCGGGCACGTCGCACCGGCGAGCCCGGACGCACCCGAGCCATGCTGCGGTGAGGGGAAACCCGCGGCGACACACGCAGCGAAGCGGACCCGCCCGCGAACGGCCGCCGATCGTCCGCGCTTCGCCCGTCGACCCGTGACCGGGTTCAGACAGGATCGTCCGGCGAACACCAGCTTGCGCTTGCCGGGGCCGAACCGGTCGTTTCGGACCCGGGATCGGCCGGCGCTATAATCGCGGGGCTCGCCGCGGCGGGCGCCGTTCCGACTTCCCGATGGCGTGCCTCAGCCCCGCCCTCACCCGCCGGCTGCGATCCCTGGCCGTCGCCTGCCTGCTGGCCGCGGCGGGCGTCGCCTGTACCGATTCGGCACCGCACCCGACGGCCGGGGACGCGGAAGCGTTCGTGGCCGGCGCGGAGGCCCGCCTGCTCGAGCTCTGGAGCGCGCACCGGCGCGCGGCGTGGGTCGACCAGCGCTTCGCGACCGAGGACACGGCGGACATCTCCGCCGCGGCCCGCCGGGAACGGCTCGACGGAACGGCCCGGCTGGCGCACGCCGCGGCGCGCTTCGACGGCGTGGAGCTGGGCGCCGCCCTCCGGCGGAAGCTGCTGCTGCTGCGGACCGGGCCGGTCGCGGTCGGTCCGGGGGCACCGGAGCTCCGGCAGGAGCTGTGGGACCTCGTCGCCGGCCTCGAGCGGGCGTTCGACCGCGCCTCCGCCTGTACCGTACAGACCGGCGCGTGCCTCGACCGGCCGGCTCTCGAACGGCTGTTCGTGGAGAGCCGGGAAACGGACGAGCGGCTCGACGCCTGGTTGGGGTGGCGGCGGGCCGCGGCTCCCGGGCGCCCGGCGTACCGGCGCTTCGTCGAGCTGGCCAACGCCGGCGCCCGCGAGCTCGGCTTCGCCGACGCCGGGGCCCGGCGGCGCGCGGCATACGACCTGCCGCCGGAGGCGCTCGGGGCGGAGCTCGAGCGGGTCTGGAACGATCTCCGCCCGCTCCACGAGTCGCTGCACTGCCTGGTTCGCGAACGCTTGGCGGAGGTCTACGGCTCGGCCGTGGCGCCCCCGGACGAGGCCATCCCCGCGCACCTTCTGGCCAGTCCCTGGGGCGGCCGGTGGGACGCGCTGCACGACCTCGTTCGCACCCGGGATCGGGACCTCTGGGACGACCTGACGCGGAGCCTCGAACGCCGCCGCGTCGATGCCGCGTCGATGGCGCGCCTCGGGGAGAGCTTCTTCCGGTCCCTCCGCCTCGGCCCCCTTCCGGCCACCTTCTGGGAGCGTTCGCTGCTCGTCCCGCCGGCGGATCCCGACCTCGGGTGCCGGCCGGGAGCGTGGCACATCGACGCCGGCGGCGACGTTCGCCTCCGGATGTGCGTCGCGGGCACCGGAGCCGACGTCGTTGCGGTGCACGAGATGCTCGGGCGGGCGCACTACCGGTGGGCGTATCGGGTCCAGGACCCGCTGTTCCGGGCCGGAGCCGCCGGCGGCGCTTTCGACGTCGCGGTCGGCGGTGCGATGGGGCTCTCGATGACGCCGGGGTACTTCGTCCGCGCCGGCCTGATCGAGCGCGCTCCCGCCGCGGACGACATCGACGTGCTGCTGCGCCGCGCGCTCGACACGCTGGCCTACGTGCCGTTCGGCCTGGCGGTCGAGCGCTGGCGCTGGGGAGTCTTCTCCGGCGCGGTGGGGGTCGAGGCGTACAACCGGACGTGGTGGGAGCTGCGCCGCGCCTACCAGGGCGTGGGGCCCGCGGCGCCGCGCAGCGAGGCCGCGTTCGACCCCGGGGCGGAGCCCGCGGTGGCCATGAACCGGCGGTTGCTGCCCGGCGTGATCGGTCGGATCCTGCAGTTCCAGGTGCATCGCGCGCTGTGCGAGGCGGCGGGTGACACCGGACCGCTGCACCGCTGCTCCGTCTTCGAGAGCCCGGAGGCGGGCGCTCGACTGCGGGCGTTGATCGAGCTGGGGGCCAGCCGGCCCTGGCCGGACGCCCTGGAGGCGCTGGGCGGCACGCGCTCGCTCGACGCGGGTGCGATGCGCGAGTACTTCGCGCCGCTGGCGGCCTGGCTGGACGCACGGAACGCGGGCCGCCGCTGCGGCTGGGCGCAGCCCGAGGTCAGTTCGGGCTGGGGTCCCGGGGCGGCGCCTCGCGCGTGATCTCGGCCAGCGAGCGGCGGGCGAGGCGGGTGATGTAGACGATGCCGGCGATGGTGGCCGCGAGCCCGGCCAGGATCAGCGCCCACTCCGCCGGGCTGCGGACGCGCCCCGCCACCGCCTCCGCCCCCGCGTAGCCGAGATAGACGTAGGTGAAGGTGCCGGGCAGCGTGAAGATGCCGCTCGTCACCAGGTAGGGCAGGAACGCCACGCCGCTCGCGCCGAACAGGTAGTTGCTGGCGCTGTAGGGGACGGCGGGGTTCAGCCGGAGGAGGGCGACGATGCGCCAGCCGGCCTGCGCCACCGCCAGGTCGACGGCGCGCGCGCGCGGGTAGCGGGCCGCGAGGCGTTCCACGGCGCGGCGGCCGACGTAGCGCGCGGCAAGGAAGGCGAGCGCGTCGGCCACCGAGGTGGCGATGGCCACGATGACGACGCCGCGCACGAGCCCGAACAGTGCGCCGGCCGCGAGAGTCGGCGCGATACCCGGGACGAGCAGCAGGACGAGCGCCACGTAGAGGCCGCCGAAGGCGACCGCGCCGACGGCTCCGCGGGCGTCCACCCAGGCGCGCAGCGACGCGAGCGCCGGCTCGAGCTCGACCGTCCGGGCCAGGATGAAACCCGCGACGAGCAGCCCCACCCCCGCCGCGAGCCCGAACCCGAGGCGACGGCGGCTCGGTGCCGCGGCGGCTCCCGGGGCGGGCGCCCCCTGCCGATCGCTCCGGGGGTCAGCCAACGCGCTCCGACCCGGCCGGCCGCCGGCGCACCACGGTCAGGTCCCCTCGTACTCCGAGTCGCTCACCGGGCCGAACCAGGTCGTGGCGGAGTCGACGTTGAGGGCCAGGTGCACCATCGGGCCTTCGGGGTCGGCGCCGTGCCAGTGCCGCTCGCCGGCCGCGATCGAAACCACGTCGCCCGCGGCGGCCACCTGCACCGGCTCGCCCTCCCGCTGCACCCGGCAGCGCCCGGACAGCACGACCAGCAGTTGCAGGCCGCTGTGCAGATGCCAGGCCGTGCGTGCCCGCGGCTCGAACGCGACCCGATAGGCGTTGACGGCCGGGTCGTCCGCCACGCCCGGCATGCGCGTGACGCGGGCGGCCCCGGTGAACGTGGCCGGGTCCGCCGGCGCCGGGCGGAGGTCGGCGAGGTGGAGCAGGCGCACCGGCCGGCTCACCCCGCCGCGGCCGGCGTGTCCTCGCGGCGCGCGATCAGGTACGCCGCCATGGCCGCGATGAGCGCGACGAGGAGCGCCCCCACGTTCATGAAGCCGCTCGTGCCGTAGGAAATGATGAGATAGCCGACCGCGCCCGGCAGCAGGGCGTAGTAGACGAACGGAATGACCGTCATGCGGATGACGGCGCCCTCGCGTCCCAGCAGGCCGACGACGGCCGAGGCCGCCACGACGTTGTGCACGCAGATCATGTTGCCGGCGGCGCCCCCGACGGCCTGCAGGGCGACGATCCAGGTCGGGTCGGCCGCGATGCGCTCGCCCATGTTGAACTGGAACAGCGAGAACATCATGTTGCTGACGGTGTTGCTGCCCGCCACGGCGGCGCCGATGCCGCCGATGAACGGGGCGAAGATGGGCCAGGCGCCGCCCGCGATCGCCGCCACGCCCTCCGCCAGCACGATCGGCATGCGCTCGTACTCGGCCGCGCCGCCGTAGCTGTTCAGGAACACCTGCACCATCGGGACGGTGAAGATGAGCGCGACGGACGCGGAGGCCGTCACGCGGAACGAGGTCGACCACGCGCGCCGATAGGCGTCGGCCGGTATCCGGTGGATGAGGAAGGTGATCAGCGAGGTGGCGATGAACAGCGCCCCCGGCAGGTAGAGCGGCTGCACGGCGTTGGCGGAGATGGACGTGCCGAACATGTCGGGCCAGGTGATCGTCCAGGCCGTCAGCGCCTCGCGCAGCGGGTCCAGGAGGCGCGAGCCGAGCAGGAGCAGGGCGACGATGGCGTAGGGCGACCAGGCCCGCAGCATGCCCATCGAGCCGCCCGCGGGGGCCGTGTCCTTCACCTCGATCGTGCCCGTCCACTCGCCCGGCCAGTTCTCCTTGCGGTCGAACTCCCAGGCGTCCTCGGGGCGCGGCACCAGGAAGCCGGCGCGCGCCGCCGCCACCACGACGACGAGGCCGACGACGCTCCCGATCAGGGCCGGGAACTCCGGTCCCAGGAAGTAGCCGGCGGCGAAGTAGGGGATGGTCATCGCCAGCGCGGCAAAGATGGCGAACGGCCAGACGCGCAGCCCGTCGGCGAGCGAGCGGTTCGCGCCGAAGAAGCGCGTCATGAACGCGACGAGGATCAGCGGAATCAGCGTGCCGGCAACCGCGTGCAGGACGGCCACCTTCAGGCCGATGAAGGCCAGGAAGTCGGTCCATTCCGCGAAGCCGAGGCCCGCCGCGTACTCCGCGATGGCCGGTTCGGCCGAGAGCCCCGTGTTCACGCCGACGAGGATCGGCGTCCCGGCGGCGCCGAAGCTGACCGGCGTGCTCTGGATGATCATGCCGGCGGTGACCGCGGCCATGCCGGGGAAGCCGAGCCCGACGAGCAGCGGCACCGCCACCGCGGCCGGCGTGCCGAAGCCGGCCGAGCCCTCGATGAAGGCGCCGAACAGCCAGGCGATGATGATCACCTGCACGCGCCGGTCCGGTGTGATGTCGGTGAAGCCCTGCCGGATCGTCCGGATGGCGCCGCTCTCCTGCAGCGTGTTCAGCAGCAGGATGGCGCCGAAGATGATGTAGAGCAGCGTGAGGGTGACGATGAGCCCGTTCACGCTGGCCGCGAGGACCTGCACGAACGGCACCTGCCAGACGAAGAGCGCGAGCAGGAACGCCACCAGGTACGAGAGCGGCATCGCCCGGCTGGCCGGCCACCGCAGGCCGACGAGGAACACCGCCACCGTGATGATCGGAAGTAGCGCCAGCAGAGTCAGCATGGGATGCGTCTCTCCTTCAGGCCGGCCGCCGCCGCGGCCGCGGGCCGGGGCCGGACGGTCCGCCCGGCGGTGGCCGCCGCCAGCGGCGACACGACCGCGACATTGTAGCGCAGGCGCCCCGGGCCGTCCGGGGCCGGACGGCGTTCACGGTTGCCGGCCGGCCGCCGCGGGCCCGACGCGCAGCCGGGACCGGGCCGACCTGCTAGCATCGCGGGCGATGGGGCGCATCGTGACCGTGGCCCGCAGCGACCGCTTCGGCCCCGGCAAGCGCAAGCTGATCTTCGCCGGCGACCGGCGCATCGCGGTGTTCAACGACGGCGGCGCTCTGCACGCCGTCGACGACCGCTGCACGCACCACGGGGGGCCGCTCTCGGAGGGACCGTGCGAGGACGGGGTGGTGACCTGCCCCTGGCACAACGGCCGGTTCCGCCTCGCCGACGGGAAGCCGCTCGGGCCGCCGGCGTACCGCACGGCGACGGTCTATCCCGTGCGGGTGACCAACGGGATCATCGAGGTGCACGTCCCGGACGAGGTCGTCTGATCAAGAAGGAGGCCGCAGGCCTTCCTGCTCGCAGTGTCGGCGGCGGGTTCAGGGCCGCCACCAGCTGCAGACCTCCGATGCACTGGGAGCCGCTAGCGCGCAGCTCGGCCCGGAGGTCGTCGCGTTGGTCGTGGAGTTGCACACGCACTTGCGCGTCCCGCTGGCGAAGGTCGCCCATCTGCTCCGGACCCGGTTCGGGCTGGCCGTCACCCCGGGCGGCTTGGCGCAGGTGCTGCATCGCGCGGCCCGCGACGCCGCGCCGGCCTACACCGCCCTGTGCGAGC
>JAPOWL010000183.1 GCA_026707615.1 Acidobacteriota bacterium
CCGGCGGCCTGCCTACTCGGCGCCTGACATTCCCCGGAACGTCAGCTTCTGCATGCCCGCGCCGGTCGCCGCCAGGTAGAGGTTGCCCCGGGAATCGGTGGCGATGTGGTGGCCGGTGCCCAGGATGCCCTCGGGGCGGAGAGTTCCCAGAATGTCGAGCGTCGCGCGGTCGACCACGACGATGCCGTCATTGCCACCGACGTACAGGAACTGCTGCTCGGGGTCCGGGGAGAGGGCCAGGTTGCGCGCGAAGGGCGTGTCCGGGGTAATCACCTGTCCCACGAACGTGCCGTCCAGCGTGAACGCCTGCACGCGGCGGTTCTCGCGGTCGGCGGCGTACACGAAGCCGTCGTTCGATACCCGGATGGCGTGGAGGACGTTGAACCTCGCAGGGCCCGGATCCGAGAAGCTGGCCGGGGCCTGCACCTGACACTGGTTGTCTTCCACCGGGGCGTCGCCGAAGGCGCCCCACATCCGCTTGAAACTGCCGGATTCGGCGTCGAACACGGCCACGCGGCGGTTGCCGTAGCCGTCGGCCACGAACAGCTCATTGGTCGGCGCATGGACCTGCTGATCCGAGGGCCGGTTGACGTTCATCGTGTCGGCGTTGCCCTGGCTCCGGTTGCTGCGGCCGATCTGCAGGACGAACGTGCCGTCCGCGGTGAACTTCAGCAACTGGTCGTCGTTGACCGGCTGGACCCGGGGCACGCCGTTGGTCGCGCAGTTGTTGCCGCCCAGCCAGACGAAGCCCTCGTGATCGATGTGGAGGCCGTGCTCCCGCTGCGGCCACTCGTAGCCGGCGCCCGGACCGCCCCAGGCCTTGATGAAGTTGCCGTCCCCGTCGAAGACGACGACGGGCGGCGCCGCCATCGCGTCCTGCTCGGGCGGGAGGGTCAGCGGGCGGTGCAGCACCCATACGTTGTCGTCGGCGTCGATGGCGATGCTGGACGGCGCGCCCAGCCGCATCCCCTCCGGCACCGTCGGCCACGCCGCGTCGACCTCGAAGACGGGCAGGCTGCGCCCCTGCGCCGCCGCCGACCCGCCGGTCGGGGCCGGACCGAACAGCCCTGCCGGCGCGGCGGCGGCCGCGACCACGACCAGTGCCGGGAACACCGCACGACGCAGACGTTGGCTCCGCATGACGTCTCCCCGAGGCGAATCAGGCGCGCAGCATCTCCGGCCGGATCGGCATCCGGTAGATCCGCTTGCCGGTGGCGGCCGCGACGGCGTTCGCCAGGGCCCCGGGCAGCACCGCCGTGCTCGGCTCGCCGACGCCCCCGGGGTTCTCGGTGCTCGGCACGATGTGCACCGCGATCTCGGGCGCCTCGTTCATGCGCACCATCGGGTAGTCGTGGAAGTTCGACTGCGCCACCCGGCCCTTCTGGATGGTGATCTCGCTCTTGAGCGCGGCCGTCAGCCCGTAGATCATGCCGCCTTCCATCTGGCCCCGGATGGTGTCGGGGTGGACGGTCCAGCCGGCGTCGACCGCGCAGGTCATCCGATGCACCTCGACCGCGGCGTCGGCATCGGCCGGTGACGACACGGAGACCTCGGCCGCGATGGCGACGATGGTGCCGAAGCACTCGAGGATCGAGATGCCGCGCGCCCGTCCCTCGGGGGCCGGCGTCGACCAGCCGTGCTTCTCGGCCGCCAGCTCCAGCACGGCCTTGTGGCGCGGGTGGTTGCGGAGCAGGCGCCGGCGCAGCTCGTAGGGGTCGTGGCCGCCCGCCGCCGCCACCTCGTCGAAGAAGGCCTCGACGACGTAGCCGTTCACCGAGGCCCCGACGGAGCGCCAGAAGCCGAACGGGATGCCCGGGTCGAGCTCGGTGTACTCCACGCGGATGTTGGGGATGTCGTAGGGCAGGTTGGCCGCCCCGTCGACCGAGATGAAGTCGATGCCCCGCGTGCCGGCCAGCGCGCCGGGCCGCGTCCGCTCGAGGAGCGAGGGCTGGACCAGCCGCTGCTTCCAGGCGATCGGCATTCCGTCTGCATCGAGGGCCGCCCACATCCGGACGTAGGTGTAGGGGCGGTAGTAGTCGTGCTGCATGTCGTCTTCGCGCGACCACACCACCTTGACCGGACGCCCCACCGCCTTCGAGGCCTCGACCGCGTCCGTGACGAAGTCGACCTCGCCGCGGCGCCCGAACCCGCCGCCCATGTAGGTCGGGTGGACGAAGACCCGGTCCGGCGACAGCCCCGACGCGGCGACCGCCGCCCCGTGCGTCGCCGTCTGCCCCTGCGTCGGCAACCAGACGTCGCAGCGCTCGGCCTGGACGTGCGCCGTGCAGTTCATCGGCTCCATCGTCGCGTGCGCGAGATACGGCACCTCGAAGACGCGCTCGAACGTCGTGGCCGCGCCGGCCAGCGCCGCGTCGGCGTCCCCGTCGTTGCGCGCGGGCGCGCCGGGCTGCTCGGCCTTCTCGCGGAACCGGCGGCTGATCTCCGCCGTGGTGAGATCGGCCAGCGGCCCCTCGTCCCACGTCACGTCGTCCGCCAGCGCCTGCAGGCCGCGCGAGGCGGCCCAGTAGTTGTCGGCAACGACGGCGAGGCCGGCGCTCACCGGAACCACGTCCCGCACCCCGGTGACGGCGGTGGCGCGGGTCGCGTCGTACGTGGCCACCTTGCCGCCGAACACGGGGCAGCGGAGGACGCGGGCCACCAGCATGTCGGGCACCTGGACGTCGATGCCGAAGCCGGCCCGGCCGTCGACCTTCTCGGGGATGTCGAGCCGCCCCACCTCGTCCCGCCCCAGCAGCTTGAAGGCGTCCGGCTCCTTCAGCGTGACCTCGGCGGGCACGGGCAAGCGGGAGGCACGGTCGACGAGCGCGCCGTAGCGCAGGTGGCGGCCGGTAGGCTCGTGCTGCACGCGGCCCTTGTCGGTCGAGCACTCCTCGGCCGCGACGCCCCACTCGGCCGCGGCCGCCGCCACGAGCACCTGCCGGGCCGCCGCCCCCGCCTCCCGCAACGGCCGCCAGTAGGCGCGGATGCTGTTGCTGCCGGCGGTGATCTGCTGGCCGCCGAAGCCGGCGCCGTAGCGGGAGTCGGCTCCCACCCACTCCGTCGCGATGCGGCTCCAGTCGACGTCGAGCTCCTCCGCGACCAGCATCGGCATGGCCGTCATCACGCCCTGCCCCATCTCGAGCTGGGTGAGCATGACGCGCACGGTGTCGTCCGCGTCGATCCGCACCCAGATGTTCGGCTCGAAGGAACCGTCGGCCGCCGCCAGCGAGGTCTGCAGCGGGCCCAGGTAGTTGCCCACCAGCAGTCCGCCGCCGGCCGCCGCCGTGACCGTGAGGAACGCGCGTCGATCGAGCGTCGGTGTCCTGGTCATCACGCCCCCTCCGCCGCGCGGTGAATGGCCCGCCGGATCCGCTGGTACGTGCCGCAGCGGCAGACGTTGCCCGTCATCGCCGCGTCGATCTCCTGGTCGTTCGGCCGCGGCGTCCGGGCGAGCAGCGCGGCGGCCGACATCAGTTGCCCCGACTGGCAGTAGCCGCACTGCGGGACCTGCTCGGCCACCCAGGCGACCTGCAGCGGGTGGGTCCCGTCCGGGGACAGTCCCTCGATGGTCGTGATCCGCCTGCCCACGGCCCGCGAGGCCGGCGTGGTGCAGGAGCGGATCGGCACGCCGTCGAGGTGGACGGTGCAGGCGCCGCACTGGGCGATCCCGCAGCCGAACTTCGTGCCCGTCAGGCCGATGACGTCACGGATCGCCCAGAGCAGAGGCATCTCGGGCTCGATGTCGAGGTCGTAGCGGCGCTCGTTGACGGTGAGTGAAACCATGCGAGCTCCTGGAGAGAGGTTGGGGACTTGCGTCTCACTGTAGCGCAGCGCCTGCGCGCCCGCAACGGCTCCGCTCACCGGAGCGGGGCGGCCGGGACGGCGCTCTCGCGCGCGAACCGCCGGTAGGCCTCGCGGGCCTCGTCGAACTGCGCGAACACGTGCGCCCGCTCCCGCGCGGACCGCCACCCGGGCCACGCTTCCGCCATGCCCTGCAGCCTGTCGATCCACTCCAGCGCATACGCGGCCGCGGTCGCGTCGCGGATCGGCCGGTCGCCGACGAGAAGCCACACCGGGTTGGTGAACGCCTGCACGTACGCCACGTCCATCGGGAAGCGCTCGGCGGGCGCGCCCTCGGCCCGCAGGTGGCACCACCCGCTGTCGCGCACGGGCCGGCCGACGGCGAAGGCGGCCGACCGGCGCTCCGCGTCGAGCGGGACCTCCAGGACGGCCTCTCCGTCGCACACCAGGAACACGCGCTCGAGGGGCGTGACCGACCGCACCCGGCCGGCGACCCGGACCTCGCCGCCGCCGGCGGGCAGGCGCACTTCCTCCCCCGGCATGCGGCCGTCGATCGTCAGCTCGACCAGGGGGCCCGACGAGACGAACGCCCGCCCCGCCCGCAGGTTCTCGAACCAGGCGTCGACGTCGAAACCGCGGGCGCCGGTATGGACGTAGGTCCGCAGCGACCCCACCAGCTTCGATCGCTGCAGGTCACTGATCGAGTCCTCGCCTCCGGTGGCCGTGATGCGCAGGCCGTTGTTCCACACCGCGTAGAGGGGAAAGAAGCCGGCGCGGTTGGCATCCGACCACTCCAGCGCGTCCGTGGTCCCGAGCGCGGCATCGACGATGAACCCCTTGGCTCCGCCGAGGAGGCGTTCGAGCGGGTCGCCCTCGCCCGTGAAGGCATGCACGTAGCCGACGGTGGCCCCCTGCGCCTTCGCCTTGCGGAACATGTCGGTGTTGCTGGGATAGAGGCTCTCGATGGCCGTTCCCTCGTAGCCCATCGTGAACGGGGAGATCAGGTGGTCGCGCATGCCGAACAGGAAGACGTGACCGTAGAAGGGCGGCCGGTACTCCTGCCCCACGACCACCGGGTGCGCGGGCGTGGAGGCCGAGTGCGCACCGCCGCCCGGCTCGAAGAGCTGGTGGTCGAGGACGCGGTTGTCCTTGTTGGCCACCTGGTGGAGGACGAGGTCCTGGTCCTCCGCCTCCGACATCATGATCAGGTTCTCGAGCGTGTTGTGCAGGTTGCCGCCGTAGTTGCCGTGCACGTGGGTCGAGGCGCTGACCCAGCCGTCCGCCGCCATGTCCGTCATCCGCTCGAGCTCGACGGTCAGCTCGGTCGTCCCGCCCGCCGCGACCTCGGCCGTCACGGAGGCCGGGTGGAACTCGAAGCCCTTCACCACGGTCAGCTCGACCCGTCCCGCCGGCACCTCGACGGTGAACGCGCCGGTGGTGTGGAAGACGTGATCGCCGCGCGCGCTGATGCGGGCGTAGGCGTCGGCGGGCGCGTAGGACTTCCCGTCCGAAGCCGTGAGGTGGATGCGCGAGCCGGTCGGCTCCCTGGTGTCGGGGTCGCCGTCGCCGCCGGCGTCGTCGCCGTCGTTGCCCGCGTCGGCGGCGCGGGTGCGGACCGACAGCGTGCCCATCGGACGCTTCCACCGTCGCTCGGCGATCGCCACCGTCCGCAGCGCGCCCCCGTGCGTCTCGAGCAGGGCGAGCCGTGGCAGGCCGCCCTCGTTGGTGATGAACGCGATCCACTCGTCGTCGGGCGACCAGCGCGGATGGAAGGCGTCGTGCTCGAAGAACGTCAGCTTGTAGGGCTCGCCCCCTGCCGTCGGCTGCACGTACAGGTTGCTGAACTGATCCGCCGCTCCCCGCGTCGAGGAGTAGACGAAGCGCCGGCCGTCGCTCGCCACGTCCGGCCGGGTGCGGTACAGGGTCTGCTCGCGCAGCACGGTCACCGCGTCGACGATGCCGCCGGGGGCGACGGGCACCCGCAGGACGTTGCCGGAGCCGAGCGGGATGTCCCGGTTCGACACCAGCAGCAGCTCGTCGCTCTCCGTGCTCTCGGGGCCCGCGGGCAGCCACGCCGGCGTCAGGTGCATGTCCCAGGGGCCGAAGTACAGCCGGTTGGCGGGATAGACGTGGTCGACCGTGACGGGCATCTCGTCGCCGGCCCAGCGGCCGTCCTCGACCGGCCGGACCGCGACGTTGAAGTAGCCGCTGGGGCGGGTCGACACGTAGGCGATGCGCGCGCCGTCGGGCGAGAACGTCGGGTCCGCGTAGACGTGTTCGTCGCCGGTGAGCGCCCGGGTCTCGCCGGTCGCCACCTCCAGCAGCTCGAGCTGCACGCGCTCGCCGTCGTAGTCGGCGGCATAGACGATCCACCGGCCGTCGGGCGACCAGTCGGGCGACGTGTGGTAGGCGTCCGGGCTGTAGGTCAGCTCCTCGGCCACCCCGGTTTCGACGTCCACTCGCCAGATGGAGCCGCTCATCGCCACCGCGACCGACTCGCCGTCCGGCGCCCAGCTCGGCGCCCACGGGGTGGAGCTCGGCGCCGGCGGGAAGTAGAAGTTGTGCATGTAGTTCCCGCCGTGCCGCGCCGCCGGGTAGCGGCCCGCCTGGGCGTCCACCTGCACCGCGCCTGCCGCGATCAGCGCCGCGATCGCACCGACGACGTTCAGGGCTCGTGGCATAAGCCTGTCCTGGGAGAATCGTCCGGCCTCGGCTCCGCTTGCGGGATTGTTGGCCATCGCGCTTCGTCGCGACAAGCGCCGCCCCGAGACAAGGCCATCGATCAGGAGCACTTCATCCCGCCCCGCGACCACCGGGACGTGGCGGAGAGAGCGCCTTCATTCGGCGCGCAGCGCCACGGAAGGGACTACTCGAACCGCCCGCAACGCCGGGACGGCGTGGGCCAGCGCGACGACTGCGACCAGCAGGACGATGGCTCCGCCCCACGCGAGCTCGTCCGTCACATCAATGCCGAACAACACGCCGGCCGTGCCGCGCGCAGCCACGAAGGCCAACGTCGCGCCGATGGCCCCACCGAGCGCGAACAGCACGGCGCTCTGGCGCACGACCAGCCGGAGCACGTCCCCGCGGGTCGCGCCCAGCGCCACGCGGATGCCGATCTCCCGGGTGCGCTGGACGACCGCGAAGGCGATGACGCCGTACAGGCCGATCGCCGCCAGCCCGACGGCTACGAGGCCGGCGGCGCCGAGCATCACCGCGAGAAGCTGCGCCGGGAGCAACTGGGTTGCGACATGGTCGTCCAGCGTGAGGCCCTCCCAGAAGACCACGTCCTCGTCGAGCCCGCGCAGCTCGCGCTGGATCGCCGCCGCGAGAGCGCCCGCGTCTCCATCCGTGCGGGCCAGGAGGACCGATGCGCTGACGTTCCAGGAACGCTGGGCGGCGGCCAGGTGCAAGTAGGGAGTCGGCGGTTCCTGGATGAACCGGACCTTGTAGTCTCCGACGACGCCCACTATCTCGATTCCCGACCCGTCACCGTCGCCGGCAAGACGGAGCCGACGGCCGACGGCCTGACCGTCCGGCCAGAGCCGGCTGGCGAGCGCCTCGTTGACGATGCCGACCTGCGGCGACGCGGACGTGTCGATGACGTCGTCGAACGAGCGCCCTTCAAGCAACGGAACCCGGAGCGCATCGAAGTACCCGGCCCCGACCGCCACCGCCTCGACTGCAAGGGCGGACCGTTCCTGCCCCTGGCGATCGGCCGGCGAGACGGGAACTCGCGTCCAGTTGACGGACAGCGGCGCGCGGCTGGCCCGGGCGACCGCCTGCACGCCCGGCAACGCGCGCACCCGCTCGCGGGCGCGCTCCAGGAACCGCGCGGCTTCGTCGTCGCGGTAGCCGACCAGCCCGAGACCAGCGGTGACCGAGGCGATCGCCTCGGCCGGAAAGCCGATCTCGGACCGGCTGGCGACTAGCAGATTGCGCGCCAACAGGCCGGCAACCACGAGGAGCACGAGGCTGACCGCGACCTGGAACGTCACAAGCGACTGCCGGAGACTCCACCGCCGACCGCCGACGGACCAGACCGTCCCCTGTCCGACCAGCTCCCCCAGCACGCTCGACCGTGAGCTGACCCACGCCGGCGCGAGGCCGGCTGCGACGCCGGCTCCCACCGCCACCGCCACCGCGAGCCCGAGCACCCGCCCGTTCAGCCCGAGATCGAGCGCAACCGGGATCAGCAGCGGCGCGCGAATGGCGCCGAGCGCCTCTAGGCAGCCCCAGGCCAGCGCAACGCCGACGCCGACGCCGAACAGCGACAGCACCAGGCTTTCCACGAGCAGTTGCCGGAGCAGCCGCGACCGGCTCGCCCCGACCGCGAGCCGCAGGCCCATCTCGCGCCGCCGCGCGGAAGCCCGAGCCAGCAGCAGGCCCGCGACGTTCGCGCAGACGATCAGCAGCACCAGTCCCATGAGCACGAGCAGACTGAGCGCGCCCGCGCGCAGATAGCCCTCGATCAACGGGTGCGTGGACACGTCGCCCGTGGGAACCACCGTCGCGCCGTACCCCCGGTTCGAGCCGGGATACTCCGTTTCGAGAGCCTGCATCACGCTGTTCAGGTCCGCGGCGGCGGCGGCGGTGGTCGCTCCCTCCCGCAGCCGGCCCTTCAGCGCCATCCAGCGGAACCCGCGCCGCTCGAGCCGCGTTGTTCCGGGCGAAGGCGCATTGGATTCCATGACGATCGGCCGGACGTCGTCGACCCAGGCCATGGGCATCCAGAAGGTGGGCGTCAGGACCGGCGCGTTCATGCCGGCGAAGCCGGCGGGCGCCACGCCCACGATGGCGTGCGGCCGTCCGCCGATGCGGAGCGACCGTCCGACAACGCGGGGGTCGCTGCCGAACGCGTCGGACCAGAGCGCCGACGAGATCACTACCACCCGCGCAGCTCCCGGACGGTCGTCGTCCGGCAGCAGCGCGCGCCCGCGCGCGGCTCGCACCCCCAGCATCGGGAAGTAGCTCCCGGTCACCACCTCGCCGAGCAGCAGGCGCGAGCGGTCGCCGACAGTGACCGCAGCCATGGCAGGCGCATGTCCCACCAAGTCGTCGAGGACCCGGGTTCCACGGCGCAGGTCCAGATAGTCGGGATAGGAGCTCCCGCTCCAGGCGAAACCGTTCTCGTTGTCGATGTAGACGTCGACGAGCTGCTCCGGCCGGTCGACCGGCAGCCGCCGCAGCAGCGTGGCGTCCACCAGGGCGAAGAGCGCCGTATTGAGACCGATGCCGATCGCGAGGGAAATCGCCGCGATGGCCGACAGCGCCGGGTGCTTCCGGATCAGCCGAAGCGCGTACGCTACGTCCTGCCGCAGGGAATCAAGCTGGCGGATGCCCCAGCTCTGCCGGCAGTCGTCCTTGACCGCGTCGAGGGGGCCCAAGGCGAGCCGCGCCCGGCGGCGCGCCTCCCGGAGCGACACTCCGCGGGACACGAGCTTCTCGATCTCGCACTCGAGGTGGAAGCGCAGCTCGTCGTCCAGTTCCGTCTCGGCGGCGTGCCTGCGGAACAAGGCGCGCAGGCGATAGCGCAGGTCGTTCAGCAACGGCGACCTCCTACCCCATGTCGAGAACGTGACCTACCGCTGTGGTCAGCGCGCGCCAGGCTGCCACGTCAGACCCGAGCTGCCGGCGCCCCTTTGGCGTCAAGGCGTAGTACTTCGCCCGGCGGTTCTGCGCGGACGTGCCCCACGAGGCCGCGATCCAGCCGCGCCGCTCCAGGCGGTGCAACGCCGGATAGAGCGATCCCTGGCGGACTGCCAGCACCTCGCGCGACACCTGCCGAATGCGCTCGGCGATGCCCCAGCCATGCTGGGGCCCGAGCGCCACCGTCTTCAGGATCAGCAGTTCGAGCGTCCCCTGGGGGAGCTCGATGCGGGCGTGACCCGCTTCCCCGCCTCCCGACTTCCCCTTCCACTTCGACATGACTGGGAGAGCCTACACGCCTTCCTGTCGAAGTGCAAGGGTGAGGCCTGAATCGGTGACAGCATGACTGCTATCATCGGTCCTTGCGCATCGTGGTGGACACGAACGTCCTCGTCGCGGCCACTTCGAGCGCGGCGGGCGCGAGTCGAGAGGTCCTGCGCCGGTGCCTGCTGGGTAGATACGAACCGTTGATGGGCCAGGCTCTGTTCGCCGAATACGAGGCGGTGCTGGCGCGGTCGGACCTGTTCCGCCGTTCCCCCGTCTCCGCCGGGGAGCGCGATGCACTGTGGGCTGCGGTCATCGGCCGCTGCAAGTGGGTGCGCGTGTTCTACCTGTGGCGACCGAATCTGCCCGACGAGGCAGACAATCACCTTGTGGAGCTGGCCGTTGCCGGGAATGCGAAGGCCATCGCCACCCACAACACGCGGGATTTCGATCGCACGGAGCTGCGCTTCCCGGAGCTGCGCATCGTTACACCCGCAACCCTGATCGCGGGGCACTGAACCATGTCGACGTTGACCATCCATCTCCCCGATGAGACGCACGCCCGGATGAAACTGCTCGCGCGGCGACGCGCCACGAGCGTCAACAAGCTGATGGAAGAGCTGTGCACCATCGCGGTGACTCAGTACGACGCCGAGGCGCGGTTCCGTGCGCTCGCCGCCCGCGGGTCGGCGGACGAAGGTCTCGGCGTGCTCGACCGCCTCGATGCCGCGTTCGGCGGCGAGGAGTAGCTCCGGCATCTCTAGCGGCACTGTCAGGAGGCGACGATGCTCCCACCGACTCATACGATGCTGGC